>JAGXFS010000028.1 GCA_024637275.1 Acidimicrobiia bacterium | reverse complement strand
GGTAGCTGCGTTGCTGGCGGACATGAAATCCAGTGGAAGCACTGACGTGCCGCCTGGTCCGTTCCAGCGCGAGGCGATGGAACTGGCGTGGATGAGGTTTGACGCGGCTTGACGGGTCGGTCTCGTGCGGTGCTGGAACCCCGGGTTCCAGCACCCGATAGTGGGCATTGGGGCCCCGAGAAGGAGTTATCTAGGCGGCGTTGTCGACGGATACAGGTCCGATCACCAGAACCACCGGAGCTACGCCCCGCCATCCCGAGTTCATCCGAGTCGGATGCCCAGTGAGCGCCTCGGCTATCGTCTTGCCATGGGCCTTGTGTGGGAACAAGTGGTTATCGGCACCCGTGACCCTCCCACGCTGGGGCGGTGGTGGTGCGAAGCCCTCAAATGGGTAGTCGTCGACGACGACCCACCCGTCTTTGAGATTCAGCCACAGCCAGATCGGCTTCCCGGGATCTTGTTCTTGCCCGTCGACGAACCCAAGCAGGGCAAGAATCGCCTCCATATCGATCTTCGTCCTGACGATCAGGTCGCCGAGGTGGAGCGACTCATCGCACTTGGAGCGTCTCGTGTCGACGTTGGGCAGGGCGATGTTTCGTGGGTGGTGTTGGCCGATCCGGAGGGTAACGAGTTCTGTGTTCTCCGGGACCGTCGAGCATCGGCCTAAGCATCGACGTACTTCAGGGGAAGCAATTGACGGCGACGTTGAGCGCTGCGCACACCTGGCGCATTCGCTCATCACTCAGGCGGCCCAGGCGCTCTGTGAGCGTTCCGATCGAGAGGCTCTCAATCGAATCCAGGTTCACAGCCGACGTTCGAGGTACCGGATCGTCTTGCGGTTCAAGCAAGACTCCGCTGAGGAGTTCCCTGATGTTGGTCGTAGGCGGGCTGACCCGTCTGTCTCGCGTCACTGCCAAACCGGAGGATGGCGCCGTTTGTCATAGCGGCAGCCCAGTCAGCCTGTCTGAGGAAGTCCAGGTCGAGCCGATCACCAACTCTTCTCCCTGGAACGCCTACAGCCGAGCAGGCTCCGCCGCTACGATTCATCACTGCCTGGGTAGCCGTTCCAGGGTGAGGTAGGGGAGCAGGCAATATGCGAGTGGTGATCGTTTCCGTAGCTCTGATTCTCGGCCTTGTTTGGTTGCCGTCACCAGCCGTGGCGGGTGACTTCACCGGTGTGCCGTTGGTTCCGCCAGACGCCGACGAGGAACTCGTCACTATCCAGCGAGTTGGGGCCTCGGGCCAGGTGGTGCTCTATCACACGGCATCTGCCGCTAAGTGGGGGTTCTGGTCCGTGTGGAATCGACGAACTGGAGCGGTTGTGAGGGTTGGTGATGGCAATGAGGCGGCGATGTCCACAGATGGAAGATTTGTCATCTATCTAGAACCTTTATCACTGACGAGTGGCACTGGCACGAGAGTTGTGGTCTATGACGTGTCGGACGGGACTAGAACGACGGTAAACCGGAGAACCGACGACGGGTCGGTCGGCGGTTCATACTTCTTCGATATATCGATGATCAGTGAGCCATCTGGCGTGAAGGCGTTCTTTCATTCAGGTACCAGCTTTAGTCCCGACGACACAAACACCGACTGGGACGCCTACGAATATGATTTCAAGACCGGCCAAACAACTTTCGTTACCGCTGACTCCTCAGGTGTCGCTCTCGGAACGGTGGCGAAGATCTCAGAAGATGGGAATTTTGCTCTGCTTGGTCCCGATTTCGCGTCCGCAAGGCGCGATCTTCGAACTGGCGATGTTCTACAGCTCGGAACTGGAACGGATCAGTGGGACGACCCGCGCTGCGATTGGATCAGCCGTGATGGCCGGTATGTGGCGTGTCTGAAACAGGTCCAACTGACCTGGTCGGCTGGCACTCGGGAAGCCATGCAGACGATTCTTTGGGATCTTGACACGGACGTAAAGCAAGTTTTCGCTGGCGAACATCGCTGGTCGCCTGACTTGTTGATTCGTGTCGAGCTTTTCCAACCGAGTCTTGGCGGTGACGGGTCCTTCTTCGTCTACCGAGACGGCGAGCCTGTTCAACAGCTCCCGTCGACGACGTTGTATGTGACGAACCCGATTGGTGGAGGCGGGGTTCTGGCAGCTGACGAAACTTCGAGCGTTCTCTCTGAAGTTTGGTATTCGGACGTTGGCCCTTTTGCCGATTCACAGTTCTCGGTTTTCAAATCGGACATTGGGTGGCTGGCGGCGTCCGGCCTGACCAAAGGATGTAACCCTCCAACCAACGATATGTTCTGCCCGAACAACAGCGTGACCCGCGGACAGATGGCGGCCTTCTTGCATCGTGCTTTGCCTGATCTTCTGGTGATTCGCCCGGCAATAGATTTCGCCGATGACGACGAATCCATATTTGAGGCCGATATTGAGTGGCTGTACGCCGTGGGCGTCACAGAGGGGGTCTCGGAGACGACCTTTAACCCGAACGCGGCAATAACCCGCGGGCAGATGGCGGCCCTCCTCGTCCGGGCCCTCAAATACACGGATAATGGTGGCGGAAACCTGTTCGTGGATGATGACGCTTCCCAGTTCCGAGGTGACATCGACCGGCTCGGGGCATCGGGAGTAACGCGCGGGTGCAACCCGCCCACGAATGACAAGTTCTGCCCCGACGGTCTTGTGACCAGAGGCCAGATGGCCGCGTTCTTGTACCGTGCACTTGGCGGTTAGGTGACCGGCCAAGGTCTTTGTCCATGGTTCGGTGTGTCCATCTGCGTCAGTGGTCAGTTGTTCGTTATTGGGCTCTGAAGTGCCGACGCATATGCTGGACCTGGACGCCAGACCCCCGGCGGAGAAGCCGGGTCTCTCCCGTTAGTCGATAGCCGTCAGCCTCGTAGAATTGCCGTGCTCCGGGGTCCTCAGCAGACACCCAGAGTTCCAATGATTTAGCACCGACGCGCTGAGCGAACGCCGTTGCGTTGTCAAGCATCTTCTGACCAATGCCGCTCCGTCGGTACGATGGGTGAACCCACATTGACCCGACATGGGCGATGCGGTCGTTGTCGACCCTGACAAACACCAGACTGACAACCACTTCGTCGGTTTCGGCTACCAAGAGTTGGGCACGGTCGCTCAGTGAGACCGGACCCACAAGATCGGTCCAGTAATCGTCTGACCGGGCTTCAGCTTCGGCAGCGGTTTCTTCGAACGAGTCTGGCGAGTCTGCGAGGGCCTTCAGCCGGACCTCACGGAGCACATGACCTTCGCCGGTCACGAGCGCTCGGATCAGTGGCGGAACAGTCTCGGTCATCCTCTCGTGAGTATGTCACGGTCGGGCTAGCTAGATGGGCGTAGGCGAAGGGTGGACCAGACCAAGGTACTAGTCGCAGCCCATCGCCACGTTGAAACGGGGCCAGCGTTCGAAATGGTCATCGACGTTCATGAAGACTGCCGATGTGTCAGCCGGGTCGATCCACAGCGTCGCTTTACCGTTCGTGAAGCCGGTATCTGTAGCACCGACGGGTTGATCGACGGCGGGCAGATAGCTCCCGACGACTTCAGCAGTGAACAGGCCTTCCGGATCTCGCACGTATTCGACGTAATGGTCGGAGTCGATCCCTTCGACTTCGCTGGCTCTGCCTAATCCGAGGAAGGTTGCGCTCTGCTGGTCGCAGTGTCGCTCGCCGGCCCCGGTGTAAATCGCGCTGGCGGGAGCGGCTGTCCCGTCTGCCGATTCCCAGGCTCGTCCGAGTTGGGATGAGGTTGAGCAGGCTCCGAGCGTCAGCAATAGAAAGCTCAGAGCGATGAAGCTTTGAAGGCTGGTCCGATTATTCATATGCGAGTTAGACGCTAGGCGATTGGTTGAGGGTTCCATGCACAAAATTGACCGGCGCCGCCCAAAGGGGGAAGGGCGACGCCGGTCGTGAAGGACTAACCAGGAAATGATTGCGTTGTGAGTCAGTCGGCCAGGGATTGTTTCGGACTGACTAAATCGCCTCCCAGCACCTAAGTCGCTTCAAGTGCATAATAACCCGCGCAGAGTGACGGTTCGGCGCTTTTGCGCGAACTTTCCTCCGGCGGAATGTTTCGCGGGGCGGCTAGCGTTTGAGGTTCATGACTACCCGGATCATCTCCTCGGCAGAAGGCATCAATCGGGGACCCTTCTCGCTCGGCGATTGGGGCCTCTTCGTGTCCGTAGCCCTGATTTGGGGATCGTCGTTCCTCTTCATCTCGATCGCCCTGGCTGACTTCGCGCCGGGGTTGATCACCTGGCTCCGGGTTGGTTCGGGCGCAGCCACCCTGGCGTTCGTGCCGAGGGCTCGCAAGCCAGTCCTACGAGAAGACTGGCCCAAGCTGATCGCCTTGTCATTCTTGTGGGTGGCTATTCCGTTCACGCTGTTCCCGCTCGCCCAGCAGTACATCAACTCGGCGGTCACTGGCATGCTCAACGGTGCCACGCCGATATTTGCGGCGCTGTTTGCCAGCCTGTTGCTGAGCCGTTTGCCCCGTATCGCTCAAGCCGCCGGGTTGGTTCTCGGCCTCGTCGGTTTGGCCTTGATCTCGATATCGACCGGGGGACAGGGTGATACCGCCTGGTATGGCGTCGTCATGGTTCTCGCCGCAACGCTTTGTTATGGCATCTCGATCAACATTGCCGCCGGACTGCAGCAAAAATACGGTTCGCTGCCGATCATGTCTCGTATGCTGATCATGGCGACCATTTGGGTTTCGCCGTTCGGGCTCGTCTCGCTCGCCGATTCGACGTTCTCGCTAGCCGCCTTCGGATCCGTGCTGTTCATCGGCGTGGCCGGAACCGGCCTGGCCTTCCTGATCATGGGGACCCTCAGCGGCAGCGTCGGGCCGACCAGGGCGTCCTTTATCACGTACCTCATTCCGGTTGTGTCGGTCGTTCTCGGGGTGGTGTTCTTGGCGGATGAAGTCACAGCCCTCGCCCTCGTCGGAATCGGGCTCGTGATTGTTGGAGCGATCCTGGCCTCGCGCCGCGAGGCGTGATCGGCGCTAGGTTCCTGGTATGGCCCATGTCGATTCGGTTCGGGTGCGCTGGTCTGAAGTAGATCCGTACAACCATTTGAACCACGCTTTGTATCTGACGTTCTTCGAGCAGGCTCGGATTGATGCGCTGGCATCGATCGGGTTTTCGATGGGTGAACTCCAGGCGCTCGGCTGCCAAATCGTCGTGACCGAGGTGAACGTGAAGTTCATCCAGTCCGCATTGGGAGGTGACGACGTGCGCATCGAAACAGAAATGATCGAAACCCGGCGGGTCAGCACCAGTTGGCGCCAGCGCATGTATCGAAACGACGAGCTTCTTGCAACGATCGATCTGACTGCCGCCATCACTGATCTTGAGGGCAAACCCCGGAGGCTTCCCGATGGCTTCGCCGAGGCGCTCGCCTCAATCGCCGGTTCGCTAGACCCGTCCTAGGGTCTACCGGACAGGTCAACAATCCCTGACGGATCGATGGCGATGAGCACTTCGGTTCCGGTCGTGGTCGGCTGAGACGTAGTAAAGGACAGTCGCTGTCCGTCCGGCGTCATGACGGTCAACCGATAGCGGCCCTCCTGAAATGCGACTGACTCCACTATCACTGGTTGCCCCTCTGATTCGATTGAGGTTGCTTCGGGACGGACCAGCACTCTGCCTCGTTGGGGATCGTCGATGATGTTGGTCATCCCCAAGAAACGAGCGGTCCATTCGTCTGGTGGTTCCCGCCAAAGCGTGGCGGGGGCGGCGCAGGCAACGATTCGGCCGGTCCGCATAACGGCTACCCGGTCGGCTAGACCAAACGCCTCACCCTGGTCGTGCGTCACGACGATCGTGGTTAGTTCCCGTTCTCGAAGCATGTCGGCCAGTTCGTCGATCAGGCGAGTTCGCAGTTCCCGATCCAATGAGCCGACCGGTTCATCGAGCAGGAGCAGCCGCGGTTCGGGGGCTAAGGCTCTGGCCAGGGCAACGCGTTGTTGCTCGCCCCCCGATAGTGACGCTACCGCCCGTTTTCCCATTCCGGTCAGGCCGACCCAATCCAGGGCGGTTTCGACTTTCGGAGCGATCTGATCGTCCGGAACGCCTTGCATCTCAAGACCGAATCCGACATTGCCACCGACCGTTCGGTGCGGAAACAGCGCGTAGTCCTGGAACATGAACCCGAAGTTGCGCAGGTGAGGCGGCACGGGGGATAGGTCCTGACCAGCCCAGGTAACCGCTCCCTGCGTGAGGGGAACCAGTCCGGCGATGACTCTCAGCAGTGTGGACTTTCCCGATCCGCTTGGCCCAAGCAACGCGACGATCTCGCCATCTGCGACCTCTAGGTTGACGTCATGGACAATGGTCACACCGCCCAAAGCCGCCGAGACATCTCGTAGCTCCAGCATTACAGGTCACCTGCGCGATACCCATCAATGGCCAGGATCACAACCGCCGTAACCAGCATCAGAATCGTGCTCATGGCCATTGCCTTGCCAAAGCTTGCCTCGGCGGGCCGTGCGAGGAATCGGAAGATGGCCACCGGCAGGGTTGGAGCGCTTGGACGGGCTATGAAACTGGTTGCTCCAAACTCGCCGAGCGAGACGGCGAAGGCCAACCCTCCGCCAGCGGCGAGCGCCTTGGCGGCGATCGGAAAGTCGATCTTGCGGAGCACCTGGCGCGGAGATGCCCCCAGGGTGGCGGCCGCCTCACGCAGATGATTGCGTATCGACGCAAGCACCGGCACCGTGGTTCTGACTACGAATGGGATCGCCACGAGAGCGTGGGCGATCGGTACGAGCATCACGGATGTCCTTAGGTCGATCGGCCAATCGAGGGCGACGACGAAACCGAATCCGATCGTCACCGCGGAAGTGCCCAGCGGGAGCATGAGCAAGGTGTCGAACCATGTTGAGCTCCGGCGGGTGGCGATGACGACCGAGGCCAAACCACCAATGAGCACGGCCAGCGCCATGGCGGCGAGGCCGAATTGCAGTGAGTTCCCAATGGCGGTAGCCGGTGTGACAAGGAAGGCCGAGTCGGGACTCGTCAGGGCCGCATAGTTGGCGAACCCGTAGCCATCGGTAGTCGTGAAGGATCGAATGACCAGCGTTACCAGTGGTCCCAATTCGGCGACCAGAGCGAGGCCGATAATCCCGAAGACGACCGTACGTTGTTTCAGGCCGGTTGGGGTGGGCAACCGACCAGTGCGAACAGCCTGTTGGGTTTGGCGCTTTCGCTGCCAGCGAGCGTAAACGGTCAGCACCACGGTCACGCCAATGAGTTGGACAACTGCCAGGGTGGCCGCCCCCTGGAGATCAAGGAGAAAGTACCGGCGCCAAACCGCCACTTCGATGGTCGAGTACCGGATTCCCCCGAGGAGTAGGACTACTCCGAAGGACGTGAACGAGAACAAGAAGACGATGGCACTTGCGGCGGCGATGGCCGGCCGGAGCAAAGGGAGGGTGATCGACTTGAATGCCTCCCATCGATTGGCGCCCATCGTTCGGGCTGCCTCAACCAGGCGGTCGTCGATGGACTCCCACATGCCGCCGACCACACGCACGACCACCGCCAGGTTGTAAAAGACGTGCGCGATCAGGATGATCCAGACCGTTTCCACCAGGGGAAGCGGTGACGTACGTCCGAACAGGACCATGAACGCGGCTGCCACGACCACAGTCGGCATCACAAAGGGGATGGTCATGGCTGCGCGGAGCAGGCGTCTTCCGGGGAAGTCGAACCGACTGAACGCCCATGCCACCGGCAAGCCCAGCAGCACGGTGAGGACGGTCGATACCGTGGCCTGCCACACGCTGAACCAGGCCACCCTGCCGATTCGGGCTGTCTGCAGAACCTCAGCCCAGGGTCGTCCGTCGCCGGTCGTCAGACTCACCCACAGAATCGAGACGAGCGGATAGACGAAGAAGTACGCCAGAAACAGCGTCGGGATGGCTATGAGCCATCTTAAGGAACGGCGATTTGGGTCCACTCGTCAATCCATCGGTCGCGGTTGGCATCGATCACAGCAGGGTCCATAGTCAGCGGGTTGGAAGGAATCTCGGTGTAGTCCACAAACTCGGTTGGTAAGGCCGCGTCAGTGACTGCCGGGAAGACGAACATGTTGAGCGGGATGTCCTCCTGGAACTCTTTGGACAGCATGAAGTCCACCAGTTTCCGGGCGGCCTCCGAATCTTTGAGGATTCCGGCGTACTCAACCTGGCGGAAACACCCTTCGGTGACGGTGGCAGTTAGGGCTTCGTCGGTCGGTTCTTCAGCGAAGATAACCCCGGCCGGCGGTGACGAGGCGTAACTGACCACAATCGGCGATCCGGTCCCTCCGCCGCCGGTGAAATTGGCGTAGTAGGCGGTCTCCCAGTCCGGAGCAACGACCGTGCCGTTGGCGAGGAGTGCCGTCCAATAGTCTTGCCAGCCGTCCTCGCCGTATTCGGCGATCGTCGCCAACAGGAAGGCGAGGCCAGGCGACGAAGTCGCCGGGTTCTCAACAACGAGCATATTGGCGTAGGCGGGATCGATCAGATCATCCAAGCCCGACGGTGGGGGGACCTCGGAGAAGGCGGATTTATCATAGTTTAGACAAACGTCTCCGAAGTCAATCGGAGTCACCCGTGAGTCAGCCACTAGTGACGGGTCCACGTTGGCGAGGGCGGGCGATTCGTAGGGCACGAACAGGTCGAGTGCCCGGGTCAACAACGTGTTATCGACCCCGAACATGACGTCGCCGGTTGGATTGTCCTTGCTGAGGACTGCCTGTGTCACCAGAGTTCCGGCGTCCCCGCCTTGAAGCACCACGACCCTAATTCCGGTCTCTGCCGTGAACGCTTCGAGGGTTCCCTTCGACACGGCGAACGAGTCATGGGTGAGGAGTACGAGTTCGGTGGGTTCTTCTGTGGCCGCTGACGAACAGGCGGACACGGCGAGTAAGGCGATGACTATGGCGGCTATACGTTTCACGTTGGTCCTCCTCCGTTGGAGGATGAGGACCTCGCATAGGCTGCTGAGGCTTCCACACGCTTCCTCCGCTGGCATGATCCAGGTCAGGTTCTGCGGGTCGGGAGCGACGTTGTCAGCTCCCCTCTCAGCTCGTTGGCCCGAGCTCCCCGGAGTGGTTACGAAGTCAGTCTAGTGCGATACACCAGTTGGCGTTTGAAGTGCCTTGCCATCGCGCAGATAGAGATAGAACGGTAGGGCCGCTGACAGACCGATCATCAGATTGATGATGGGAATGAGCCACCAGTTCGAAATTTCCAACTGTCGGGCATCGTGATAGGACCATAACCAGAACACGAACGAGGTGATGAGCAGGTCGGCGCTGAAACCGCCTGCCGCTCCGTTCACGAACAGGGCTGAGACGAAGGCGCCCAGGTCGAGACCTTCGCTAGCGACGAACGCGGTAAAGAACACGTAAGGGACTACGGCTCCCACGACCGCTAGTAACAGGTAGATGTTCTTTCTTGGCAAGATCCGCCTCCTCAATGAACGGTATGGAAACGAAGCCGGTACATTCAGCGGTATGCGCAAAAACTCACGACTCGACCAATTCCTAGACCGTACCCTGATCTTCAGTTTCACGTCGGTCGGCTACGACCTGCGCAAGAGCAACTTCAAGCCAATCCCCAGGATCGACGGGCGACGGGTCGTCGTTACCGGTGCGACGTCTGGTCTGGGGATGGTGGCAGCACGGCAGTTGTCGGAGCTCGGCGCTTCGGTGGTTCTCGTAGGTCGCAACGCCGAGAAGGCGGAGCGGGCTCGAGACGAAATTCGCACATCCACCGGCAATGCCAACGTGTCCTTCGAGCTCGCAGACCTCAGTCTTATGACCGAGACCGCCGCTCTTGCTGAACGCTTGGCTGCCGGACCTCCCATCGGCGTTCTCATCAACAATGCCGGGGTGCTGGTCGGGGAGCGAACGGAGACGGACGAAGGCGTCGAACTTACCCTGGCGACCAATCTGCTGTCCCACTACCTCCTGACCGAGTCCTTGGCTGAACATATCGTCGATGGCGGTCGCATAATCAACGTATCGTCCGGCGGCATGTACTCGCAGCGAATCAAGCCTGATGATATGCAGTTTGAACGGGGCGAGTACACCGGGACTGCTGCGTACGCGCGCAGCAAACGTGGCCAGGTGATCCTCACCGAAATCTGGGCGGATGAGTTCGCTGCTCGGGGAATAACGGTGAGTGCCATGCATCCGGGATGGGCTGACACGCCTGGCGTATCGGATTCACTGCCTACGTTTTCGAAGATCATCGGGCCGATTCTCCGGACCCCAGAAGAAGGGGCTGACACGATGGTGTGGCTGGCTGCCACCGACGAACCCGTCCCTTCCGGGAAGTTCTGGTTGGATCGTACGCCCCGTGCGACGCACATGACGGATCGAACCAGGGAGCAGCCCGAAGATCGAGTGGCGCTGGTACAGGCGCTCATGGAACTGAGCGGCTCAAAAAATTAAGTGGCTCAAAGCTAAAGCGGAGCCGAGCCCTCCTAATCGAGGGCGGCTTTGAGACCGTCGACAGCATCTCGACCGAGTTGGTCGAGGTCATCGCGAACAAACAGGGTTCCGATTTTGGCGATCCCTTTGAACGTCAGGTCGGCCGTGTACCGGATCTCGGTCCCGGCGGTCGTCTCGCTGAACTCCATCGTGTCAACCGCCGAGAGAAGCTTTCCTTCGCCCCTGAGAACGACCCGGCGGGGTCGGTCGAGTTCGGTGACCGTGTAGGTCATATCGCTTTCGCGACCCTTGAACACCGTAACGAGATCGAATGCTGACCCGACCTCGATTGGACCATCTCCAACCCGCGAGGAAGTCACGACTCCGGGATCCCAGTCTTCGATGTTCTCGAAGTTGGCCGCGTAGTCGAAGGCTTCTGCCACAGGAGCCGATACCGTTCTTGTTTCATGTAATCGAATCATTTACTCATCCGCTCTCGCTGCTTTGTGAGATATACGGAGCGGAGGATCAGTTGGATGGATCAACATGCTCCGGTAACGCAAAGCTAGTTCGAAGAGTCCTAGGCTCTGTTGCAAGATCCAACCAAGGAATCAAAATGGCTAGCGCTTCCTATTCGATAACTCTCCGGGTGATCACCGACTCCTCCGACCAGAAGGCAATCGGCCGGGTTACCACCGCGATCGGCGAGGCCGACGGCCACGTCGTCGCGTTCGACTTCGTAGAAACCGATGAGCGTGGAACCGTCGTGGACGTCACGGCGAATGCTTCGAACTCGGATCATGCGGTTGCCATCAGAGAGGCGGTCGATGCTGTCGAAGGTGCCACGGTTCACAAGGTATCTGACCGTACGTTTCTCATGCACCTTGGCGGAAAGATCGAAGTCCGATCCAAGGTCGATCTCCGCAACCGCGACCAGCTGTCCATGGCCTATACACCGGGCGTCGCCAGGGTATCGATGGCCATTTACGAACACCCGGAAGATGCTCGGAATCTGACCATCAAAGGCAACACGGTGGCCATCGTGACAGATGGCACCGCCGTTCTCGGCCTGGGCGATATCGGCCCGGTCGCGGCGCTACCGGTGATGGAAGGTAAGGCGGCGCTGTTCAAGCGATTCGCCAATATCGATGCGTTTCCGATCTGCCTGGACACGAAGGACACTGATGAGATCGTTCGGACGGTCCAACTGATCGCTCCGGTTTTCGGAGGCATCAACCTGGAAGACATCGCCGCTCCGCGCTGCTTCGAGATCGAGGAACGTCTCCGCGACCTGCTCGACATTCCGGTGTTCCACGACGACCAGCACGGCACGGCCATCGTGGTCGTTGCTGCATTGCGCAACGCCCTCAAGGTGGTCGGTAAGAAGTTTGACGACGTAGTCGTTTCGATGTCAGGAGCCGGGGCGGCTGGAGTGGCGATCGCCAAGATGCTGCTGGCCGAACACGTCAAAGACATCATCGTGGCCGACTCCAAGGGCATTATTCACCAAGGCCGTGAGTTGGTCGATCCCTCGAAGCAGTGGATGGCGGAGAACACCAACAAAGCCGGCATGACCGGTGAAATCCTCGATTCGCTCAACGGAGCCGACGTGTTCATTGGGGTGTCGGCGCCGAACCTCTTCGAAGCAAAAGAGATCGAACGCATGAACAAGGACGCCATCATCTTTGCGCTCGCCAATCCCGATCCCGAGGTGGATCCCGTCGAAGCCCGCAAGTACGCCGCCGTAGTGGCGACCGGGCGCTCCGACTATCCGAACCAGATCAACAACGTGCTTGCGTTCCCCGGAGTGTTTCGTGGTGCGCTCGACGCCCGGGCTCCCGAGATCACCGAAGCGATGAAGTTGGCGGCGGCGAAGGCGATCGCCGAGGTTGTGACCGACTCACAATTGAACGCGGTCTACATCATCCCGTCTGTCTTCAATAGTGACGTGGTCACCGAGGTGGCCAAGGCCGTCCGTGAGGCCGCCCACTCCGAATAGCCGGGCTCTGGCTAGCTAACCGACCGCGGTCGGATGTTCACAAAACCGGTCCACCCCGGGCACTAGCAAGTCGCGATGGCCTAGTGTCGGTGGTGGAAAGGCCCGTCGAATGTGGACAGAAGTTGCGGCGACCGTCCCGTTGTCGCCAGCCAAAGCGTTTGAGGTATTCACGCACCAGATCGATACCTGGTGGCCCCGGACCGGGGTGTTCTCGTACAGCTTTGCGCCCAAATCGACCAAGGCCGACCACATCTGTTTTGCTCGCAACGAGCGCCTCCACGAGCGGTTCGCCGATGGGACCGACCACACAATCGGGGAGGTTCTCGAGTGGGACGTCCCGCACCGCATCGTGCACGAATGGAAGGCCCCCGGGTGGTCGGCGCCGACGATCGTGACTGTTACCTTCGAGCACGACGGACACCATTGTCTGGTTACGCAGCGTCACGACAGCTTTGATGAGGCAGGCGTTGGAGATCTTCTGCCGTACTACGACATCGGGAACCGGCAGACGTTCGCGTCGTACGTGGCCCACTGCAACGCAATCCACGAGCTTCAGATTCTGGCGGCCGACGATCCGGTTGGAGCGGCCAGACCAGCCACGATGTGAACGTTTGGCATCGTTCGAAACACCTCAGGAGCAACCAAGAGCTTTAGCGAACGTGAACCCCCGCCGACGATGATTCTGGCTTTTTCCATGACGGCTTCATCGACATAGATGGGCAGATCGGCAGGCACCCCGAATGGAGTTACGCCGCCGATCATCATCCCGGTTGCGTCAATGGTTTGTTCCGGAGAGGCGAACGAGAGCTTCTTGACACCCATCACGTCGCGAACCGCCCGGTTGACGTCAAGTCGGGTCGTGGCCAGGGCGAGGCACAGCGCGAACTGCCCCGGTGGACGTTTTGAGGCGATCAGAATTGCGTTGGCCGATTCGTCGAGTGCATACCCATAGGCGGTACAGAAGTCGGCAGTGTCCGCAAGGTTCGGGTCGCACGCGATCGCCTGATAGTCGGCGCCGAGGGCATCAAGTTGTTCAAGCACGTTGTTCATCGTGGCTCGATTGTTGCAGAGGCGGCTTAGCGGCGTCGCGATCGTTTCTTGGACTGACGGCTCTGGCTCCGTGCCTCGGCGCGTTTAGCGCGTTCGTCGGCCCGCTGTTGGGTTTCCTCTGCTTCGGTTACGAGGTCGCGCCAGCGCTGATACCGGAGCGGATCGACAGCTCCCGACTCAACGGCACCCAAGATGGCGCAGCCGGGCTCGGAGGTGTGCGAGCAGTCGGTAAACCGGCAATCGTCAGCGAGGTCCGTGATGTCATCGAATAGCGCATCGACCGCATCAGGATTGCCGATGGCACCGATCTGGCGGATGCCGGGGCTGTCGACAATGCACCCACCGGTCGGAACAATGTGAATCTGACGCGAAGTTGTCGTGTGACGACCTTTGGAATCGCCTTCCCGAACGGCACCGGTGTCGGCAGCCTCGGTCCCGAGCATGGCATTGACGATGCTGGACTTCCCGGCGCCGGATTCGCCGATAAGTACGGCGGTTTTTCCGGCCGTGGCGTCTCGCATCTCTGCGATCCCTTCGCCGGTCTTGGTTGATACCTCGATAATCTCGAGGGTCGGATGGAGGGCGGCCATCTCGTCGCGCACGCCGGCCGGATCCTCGGCGATGTCGGTCTTGGAGAGCACCAGGATCGGAGCGGCACCGGCATCCCATGCCAGGCTGGCCAGGCGATCAACCCGGCCGGCGGGGAGCGGACGGTCAAGGCCGCACACTGCGAAGACGACATCGACATTGGCTGCAAGCACCTGATCTCCGGTGCCCCGCACGTTGGGTCGTGTCAAAAGCGAAGAGCGGGGCGCCATGGAGTTCATCCGGCCATCGAGCACCGTGATCCAGTCACCAACGACCGCCTCGGAGCTGGCGTTCTCCATGGGTATGCGGAGCACATGTTCAGCGGTTTGCACGGTGAGAAGCTTGGTGTCGTGGCGGATAACCCGCGCCGGTTCACCGGGTTTGCCCGCCAGGAGCGTCGCCCAGTGATCGGACCAACCAAGGCCGACGAGGGGATCAATCAAAGTGAAGGCCTGCGTGCATAGGCCAACCATAGGGCGACATAGTCGGCAGGCCGGTCGGTTTTCGGTTCACCGTTCGTATTGGACGAACGGAGTCAGGTTGCCAATGCGGTCGTACAAGCGTCGACCGGTGGCGTTGAACTCCTGAGTCATCCAATAGACGCCGGCCGCTCCGGCAATGTCGGCCTGCTCGTATACGGCTTCGATCAGCGCCCGACCCAGACCGGTACTCCGTAGTGACGGGTCAACGAACAGGTCTTCGAGGTAACAGGTGTTGGCGATAGTCCAGGTGTCGCGGTGAAAGAGAAAGTGGACCAGGCCGCTCAGCTTGTCGCCTGGGTCGACAACGAGGCATGAGAACTCGTTGGGCTCATCTGCCAGTAATCGTGCGAAGGTGGTGGCGTAGACCTCTTCAGTGACCGACGTTTCGTAGAACTCGAGGTAGGCCGTGAATAGGCGGCGCCATTCCGCTTCGTCATCACGAACGAGCCAACGAATCTGTGGGTGTGCCATGTCTCGAAACTAGCAATCAATCATGGCGATAGCCCGAGGGACACCGCTCTGAGATTGTCTCGGCGTTTGACCGTTGATTCGAGGCCCGAAAGGGACTATTCCTCTTCGCCTTCGGCGAGGATCTCGTCAAGCATGATTTCGGCGGTTGGCTCGTCGGCGGTGGCGTTCAGACGCTCGATCACCCGGGCGCGCCCGCCGGTCGTTCCGAACGCAGTAATGACGTCACCAGCAACCAACTGGGTGTCACCGGTCGGCACCATCACATTCCTACCCCGCCGGACCGAAACCAGGGTGCAACCTTCGGGCCAATGAACCTCGCGTAGGGGCTGTCCGTCGGCGACGGAACCAGGCGGGATCCGGAAGTCGAAGAAGGATGCCCCAGGATCGGTCCGTTGCCGGAAGCGTTGACGGTCCAGACTCTGTCCGGTGCTTGACGCAAGTCCGATGTGATAGGCCTGGACGGCGCCGTCGCGCCCGAATATCCCAACCAGCTTCTTCGGATTGTCATTCGCCACGACCGGCAGACGGCCGACTCCGAGTGCCGCCATTCTTTCCAATGCCACGGAGACATGGGTATCCGGGGTGACGGTCACCGGGCGAGTGGTCATGGCGGATCGGGCGGTTGGTTTGTCGCCAGCGTCGCGCGCCCGCACGATATCGGTAATCGTCAGTATTCCTAACAGTCGACCGTTCTCAACGACGGGGAGTCCGTGGTGGCGGTATTGGTCAAACACCTCGCTGGCCTCGTCGAGCGTGAACGTCGGAGGTACCGACCGGGGCGGGGCCATGACTTGTCGCACGCTCACCGTGTCGAGCAGATCGACTTCGGTGGTTCGGACCAATCGAATGCCCCGCCGCACTAGCGGCATGGTGTACGCACTCTCCGGGTGGATGCGATCAACCACGGTTGTCGCGAGGGTGGCGGTCAACATCAATGGGAGTACAAGTCCATACTCAAGGCCGGTTACTTCAAACACGATGAGGATGGCGGTTAGTGGTGCCCGCCCTACGGCGGCGAAGGTGGCGGCCATGCCGACCACCGCGAAGGCGCCTGGCTTCAGGTCCGAAAACCCCCAGATCGGAGCCACGAACAAGGCGAATGAGGCTCCCAACGTTGCCCCTATGAACAGAGACGGGAAAAACGCTCCACCCGATCCTCCAGACGACAAAGTGATGGATGTGGCTACGACCTTGAGGGCGACGATGGCCAGAAGGGTGTACCAGACGAACTCCCCACCAGTGGATGCCCGGAGCACACCGTTGATAAATTCCTGGCCGGTTCCCAAAATGTCTGGCTCGAGAAGACCGAGCGCCGCCACGACGAGGCCGAAAGTGATGGGTCGAAGCCAACTGCGCTTGGCGAGCCATTCGGGTGGTCGCTCGGCCCGATCAAGGAGCTTGAGAAATGCCCACGCCACCGGGACGACGAGCAAGCCAAGGATTGCGTAGAGGAACAGCTCCCGAGCGTCGTTGAGGCGATAAATCGGAGCCCGGAGCGCAACCTCCACCCCGACCAGTGAGCGGGCGGTTACCGCCGCAGCTACCGACGCAATGACGACCGAGCTGAGATGCCGGGTAGCAAAGTTCCCGAGGATCACTTCCATAGCGAACAGCATGCCGGCGATAGGGGCGTTGAACGCGGCGCCGATTGCGGCGCCGGCGCCGGCTGCCACGAGACTGCGAACCTGGTCTTCGGTGAGGCGCGTGTGACGCGCCACCGATGAACCGATCGTTGCCCCGATTTGGACCATCGGGCCCTCTCGTCCCGCTGATCCGCCCCCACCAATGGATAGGGCGGTTGCGACAATTTTGAAGAACAATGAGCGGGTAGGCAGGTAGCCCGAGTGCAGCGCCAATGCCACCGTGGCTTCTGGAACACCATCGCCGATGGTGTCGGGAGCGAATCGCTTCGAGAGGGTGAATGCCGCCCACAAGCCAAAGGGAACGCTGAAGAGAATGAAGTAGCGTCCGCCGCCAGCCGTTTCGCTCAGCCAATGGAATGCTTCGGCAACCCCCTCGGAAGCCCAGATGAGGACGGCGGCGGCGATACCAACAAGGACCCCGACTATTACGGAGACTCCTAGGAAGGCGGCGGTGTCACCGGTCGCGCTGAGGGCGGTGTCGACGCCGTCCTTCTCGGTTCGGTTGAAAAGGCGAGTCAGCATTGGGTCTTAGAGTAGGCCGGACACCCGCCGGGACCGGTTCGCTACGGCGAACCTTTTCGAAGCCGCTCGTTTCGAGCTAGTCGTGTTGGTCGATGAGTTGGCGGATGTGGGCGTCCATCTGTGTTTTCATTTCCATCATCTCGGCATCGGTCTTGCCTTCCATGAGGTTGGCATGCGCGTCCCCTCCGTGGGCGGTCATGGCCGCGTGAGTAGCGTCCGCTGAATGCCCCGTGGCTACGTATTCGCAGCCGAGTCCCGGTACAACTGAGTCACATGCGAGCTGCATGTTGGCTCCTTTCGGTGTGGTCGCCAGCCCAAGTGAACTGACAACAGTGAGCAGTGCCATTATCTACCATGACCGGCCGGCTGACAACCGGCCGGGAGCTGGAATTCAGTCAGAAGTCGTGCGTCACTCCCACCGAGCGAGTCCGCGAGCGCCGAGGTCGACGGGGTGTCGTGACGAACCTGCCCTCGCAACGACTCCGTGAGACCGCTAAGGGGTGCTGAGTGCTCGGGCGGCCGCCTCAACAAACTGTCGTCCAGTGGCATCTGCCAGGCGGTGGAGCATTAACCGGTCGATCAGATCGCCGATGGGGCCAAGCGGCGGCGAATACTGGCCACGGAACGTCAATGCGGAGCCATAGCTTTCACGATCCGCCAGGATGAGGTCGGCATCCATGCGCGGAAACAGAGACTGAGTTCCGGTCGCTTCCCACCACAGCGGTACGACAATCCGGTCGGTCAGCTCGAGTGGTGTGCCGATCGTCATGTTGACCGTCTTCTCGATGTGCAACTGCCCGCCGCGGGCACCGAGCTTGGTCCGTATGGTCTCGCCATGC
>JAGXFS010000027.1 GCA_024637275.1 Acidimicrobiia bacterium | reverse complement strand
GAACTGGACCTTGGGACCCGATCGACGGGCCTGACAATCGAAGAGCCAGCCGCGGAAATCGGCAAGTAGACCGGCCACGAACCGGATGCCGCCTGGCCGGTCCCCACTCATACTGTCGGTTATGGGTGGGTCATCGTTGCGCTTCGCTTTCGGCGGGTGGGATGAGTCCACCGTCAAGGAGCTTGCGATCACCGAGTGGTAGGTCGAGCACTGCCTTCGCCTCCAACGTGATACCGATACCGGCACACCCCGTAAACATGTTGACCTCCCGTGTCCAGGCGGTGATCAGGACCGGGTCTTCGTTCTCGACGACGATTTCGACTATTTTGGTGGTGATGCGGGTTCCGTCTTGCTCTACACAAGCCCCGCCTTCGACGAGGATGGCAATTTCTTTGGCGTCGGGATCGACGGGCGAGCTGAGGTTCCATCTGCTTGCCACCTGGTCTCCTCGGACGAGCACCGGCCGGCAGCCTCCCCACGACTCAACGTCGTCACCATCAAGACGAAAATCTGAGATCGGTTGTCCATTTCGGTAGCCCAATACGTAACCGTTCGACACGATCGAGAAGCCGTCAGCCTCAAGATATCCACCACCTTCGACCTCGCCGGGGCCACCGTTGAAGAACGCTTCGAGCGTCTTGCCCTGGGGTGTGTCGAGCATCTCGTCGGGAGTGAGATCAGGTCCGTCGGTGTATGACAGATCGAATCGATCATTGCCAAGCACTGAGCAGGAAGCCTTGATGGTCTGGTCGAGATTCTGCAGGTTCGAACAGGCGCTTGCAAGGAGAGCGACTAGGGCAAGTGTGAGGACGATTCCCCTTGGCATCCGTTCACGCCTTTCATGAATTCGTGGCATGAACACTAATGATGATCCGGGCGGGGTTTTCCCACGGGGGATCGGGTGCTGTACCAACGGCCACTGGCCGGTAGATCCCAGCGACCGATCAACGCCACCCTCTTGCCGCTCGCGTCCACATCGCGTGCACATGACGATGAGAATCATCGAAAGGTAGTGCAAGATGACGGGAGCCGAAAAGGACCTCTGACCAGGGCCTTTGCCAAATCGTCCCGTCAACCAGGGCGCGTCGAAACGACCCCAGAAACCTTCACACGGCAGAGGTCACTGGTTCGATCCCAGTATCGCCCACCAGGTGAAACGCCTCGGGGTGATGCTGGCACATCGTCGACTGGGGTGCTGGCCTCAGCCTGTTGTGCCGTCATCAGGCCTACTTGCCGTTGGTGAGAGTTCAACATTGCCGGTGGACCCGTCCACGATGACCATTTGGCCATCCCTGAGGCGCGACGTCGCATCTCCACAGCCGACGACAGCTGGGATCCCGTACTCGCGGGCGATGATGGAAGCGTGAGCCAGGGCGCTGCCGACATCGGTCACGACCGCTGCTGCCCGATCAAAGAGGTCGGTCCAGGCCGGTGCGGTTAGGGGAGCGACTAGCACCTCTCCATCCTCGAAATCGTCGAACTGCGTCGAATCCTTGACCACTCGCACTCGACCGGTAGCCCGGCCCGGGCTTGCTGGTACTCCGTGGACAATGGCGGTGTCGGAGCGCACAGCACCCATCACCTTGTTCGAGTACGAGAACATGAATCTGACCGCGAATGGGATGTGTCCCACCCATAATGGTGCTGTCAGTCGCGCCGCGCGGGACCGCTCGAGCCGTCGGTGTGCGACAATCGCATTCATGTCGAGAGGCTTCTCGAGTAAAGATATGAGCTCGGAGTGACTGAGATGGAAGACGTCGTCCGCCACGTCGATCGCCCCGGTTTCAACGAGTGATTCGCCAAGGCGGAGAACTGCACGTCTCATGACAGGCCAGGGGAGTGAGAGCAGGCTGAGCTGTTCCTCCCGTAACGGTACGACATGTTGGGCCTCGGCAAGAAGTCGTTGAAACTTGCGAAGCCGACGCGGGGATCCGGCCAGGATCGCCTCGGCAGCCCGTTCGATATCGCGTCGACGTGTCTTGAGTTCTACCAGGTTTGCCGGACGACTTCCCGGACTCACGATCGGCGTGGACCAGTCGAGCGTCGCGAGCCGCGGCAGTCGCTCCTCGGATAGCTCAAAGCCTTGCAGCAACACCATGTGACTGACGTCAAGCGCCTTCTTGAGATGTTTGTTCCAGAACTGGGCCAGTTGCTGTTCGAACTTGTAGGCAGAGCCCGCGACGGTGGCGATTGAACCGAAATATCGTCCAGCCGCGGTGGCCAGGTCGTCGACCAGGGCCACGAGCTCGGAGGGCGAGATCGATTCGACAGATTGTTCGGCGTTGGAAACTGACATCCGATAGCTAGGCAGGACGTTGGAGAGCCAATCGTCTTCATATTGCTGGTAGGCGAATCGAACTGTCTGCGGGAACATCGGTGCCGCCAGCCTCCAGTCCTTCCGCACCCTTCGAACGATATTGAAAAAGTTGACGCGGAAGGCAACGCCCGGGATGGGTAACCAGTTGAGTGAGTAGTAGTACCAGCCGTTCACCGTTACGTGGAGCGGCTCAGGGGCAACCTGACCGATCTGTTCGTATAGCCAGTCGTGGAGCCGTCGTTCCATGCGGGGCAACAGCCAAGACTCGAACAGGGGGGTTACGGGATCGGGGATCCATTCCCCGAAGCGTAGGGACCGTTGGTATACGCCGTCAGCCGGGGGCTCCCAACTTACCTCTTCGGGTAGGCCGGTAATGGGGCGGGCTTGGACGATCCATAGCGTCTTGCCGTCCCATGCCCACTCGACGTCTTGGGGGGCGTCGAAAAGCTCTGCGATCTTCTCGGCGGTCCTTGCCACCCGGACAATCAGACGCCTGTTTGCAACGTTCTCCGGCCGGCGTAGCGGTGTCGCCTTTCCTTGGACGATCTTCCATTCGTCGCCAGCCAGCTGTCCGCCGAGTAAGCGGTCGGCAACACCCCGCGTAGCGCTGACAATTGTTGTCGCGCGGTCTCCGGTGATTGGATCGGCTGTGAAGGCAACTCCGGCACATACGGGTTTGATCATCTCTTGTACCAAGACCGGAATATTCTCTCCGTCCTGCGAGTGTGCCCTTTCGCGCACTTCTGAGATGGCTTGGACGATTGAGTCGGCGTCAACGTTGAGCAGTGACAAGTACCGACCGGCCAACGATGCCCCGGCGCTGTCTTCTGTCACTCCGCTTGATCGCACTGCGAAAGGTCCGACCAACCCGTCATAGAGACGTGTCGAATCGAGTTCATCCAACCGAGTGTGAGGCGCCACCACCAGCCCGGGTGGAACCGGGAAACCGGCCTCAACCAGTTTTCCCAGGGACTGTGCCTTGCCGCCTATGACTGCTAGCTGCGATGCGGCGGCAAGCGCTAAGGGGAGAATATCATTCTTCACGATTGGATCCCGCGCAGCACGGTCCGGAGCGTCCACATCACCTCGTCGGCAGCTTCTTCCGGGTTCAAGCCCAGCCGGTCTGTCCACTGCTGGTAGACGTCTGAGGTCGTAAGAACGAGCATTAGGCGCGCCATATGGTCGATTGCGTCAGGTGCTAGGTCCGGTTCGATCTGACGAACCGCCACTTTCATGGCTTCAAGACGCTCAGGCGTTCCTTGAACCCGCGTTTCGCGACCCAGCCGTGACGTGAACGCCGCTCTCAGCAGGTCGTCGGTCCTGTCGAAGTGGTGAAACACTTTCCGCACGGTGTCGTCGAGTTCGGCGAGGGTTTCGGGGATGGATTCAATGTGGGTTCCCGTTCGTTTCGCTGCATACGGAACCAGAGCTTTGAGCAACCCGGCCTTGTCGCCAAAGTGGTTGTAGACAGTACCGACCGATACTGCGGCTCTGGCCGCAACTGCTGGCATCGAGAGCGAATCGACACCTTCGGCGAGCACTTCGACGACAGCGTCGAGGATTCGGTCCCGGGTGACCTGGGCTTGAGACTCTCTCAGTTCGGAGGTGTATTTCCGTGAGGTCATTCTTTCGCTTGACTGATCATTGATTCATTATATGATCCGTATACTGAATAGTCAAAGAAAGGGCGACCCAAGATGAGCGAAATATCGAATCAGTTATTTGGAATGGTGCTGTTGACTCTCACGGCGTTCGTCATGCTCAGCGTGACGGTGCTGCTCCTCGACCCGGCCGACGCGGCCACCGCGGCGGTGTTGACGATCGTGTTATCAGGTGCGACGTTTGTCGTTTACCGCTTCGACGCGCTTTGGGCGATCGCTCTCGGGCTTCTCGTCTCGATCGGAGCGACCCTCACGGTGTTCTACTTGGCGTTCGGCATCTTTCAGGTGTTCAGCCCGATCGAGTTCATTGCCGGGCTACTTCTCGTAGTTGGATTCCTCTTTGCCACAATCGGGGGCGTAGCCGCCCTGATTCGTCATCGGCGTGGTTCGGTACCGGGCGGTACCCGTCTCCGACAGAGCGTGCTCGTGCTTCTCGGCGTCAGTTCCCTGGTATCGGTAGGCGGTTTTCTCGCCACCCGGACAACTGTCGAGCGATCGGTGGCCGCAGGCGCGGTGTTGGTTGAGATGCAGGACTTTATGTTCGCGCCCGGCGCAGTAGCGGTTCCGGTTGGCGAGAGGCTCATCATCAAGAACATTGATGCCTTCGCTCATGATTTCACCTTGGAGGAATACGGTCTGTACGCCCATGTCGGACCGGGCAGTGAGGCTGTCATCGATGTGAGCAATCTCCTGCCCGGTTCCTACGATTATTTCTGCGACCTCCATTCGTTCGATGGAGAGGGCATGACGGGAGTCCTGACGATTCACCAATGAGCGGCTTTGGTGATGGGCTCTATTGCTCATTGTGTGCCCTCGGCGAGGGAGACGAATGCGAGTTCTTCGCCGGGAAGGGCTGGACTGGCAGCGATGATTCGATTGTGTCCCGGCTCGCCTGACACGAGCGTCCACGATTTGCCGCCGGATTCGGCCTCGACCCGCTGGTAGTCGTCGGGCTGGGAAGAAGTCCAGTCATCGTAGAACGCGATGATGGCTTCAAAATTCTCCGCTGGAAGCGATCGTGTACACGCTGAGTTCGTCCGAGTCGGACGTCAGGGCTGCGCTGCCGACGCCAGATCCGGGAATCGGGAAATCTCCAAGATCTTGTCCGCTAACCGGGTCCGCCTGCTGATTGGATCCGGGACTTTCGGGGTCGCTTGCGGCGTTCGAGTCGTTGCTGCCACCGCACCCGCCGAGCACGATCAGGAAGACGACTATTAGGACGAAGTGGCGTTGTCGGGGCTCAGGAAGCTCCGAACAAGGCAGCGATTATCTCAGCCCACAAAAGAACGGTCAGGAAAACGGTGATGACCACAGGGAGCATTACGGTGGCTGCTGCAGCCGCGGTACTCAAACTCAGGTTCTCTCGGACGTTCACGACGAACAAGTAGGCGCTCCAAAGACTGATAGGAATACCAACCACTGGGATAGTGAACAGAACCATTGGAACCGCCGCGTATGCGTTCCCTCTCAGCAAACCCTGAAAATCGCCGGATCCTCCGAACAGTTTCGCTAGACCGTAAAAGCTAACGGTGCCGAAGAACCAGAGAATCATAGAAAACACCAGAAACAATGCGGCGCCCAAGATCACTGCGGTGGGACGGAGTTTATACCAGCCACAACACCGCACAGCAGGCCGATCAGCGCCACGATCGCCGTTGCCATGGGAGTGTGGGCTTTGTCAGCGCCAATCTCGGAAAAGACGGTCGCATCGGCCTTGACCGCGCGGGTGAGCCGGTTCGTTATGACGGTGGTGTCCATGGTTGCCCCCACTCGGCGATACGTACCAGCAGAACGATACCAATTGAACCAGTCCCGGCAGGGGATACTGGCGGCTCGTGGTCGATCGGTCTTGAGGCCTCTGTGGTTCCAACGGTTTCGAAGCGGCGTTGCCCCACGGTAGGGCAGCCGCACCCATGTGGGTCAGGGTCTCGGTCGAGCCCATTGCCTCTACGCAGATGCCGATGTCTCGGTTCAGGTCGAGGCCAGTATCAGTCGGAGACTTCCGCAAGGATGTAGACCGACGACGCAAAGTTGTGTGGAACGGCGACACCAACTGCCGTTCGTGCGTGGCGTCCGGATTCGCCGAAAACGTCCACCAGGAAATCGGATGCGCCGTTCATCGCGGTGGCTTGGTCCCCATTCTCCGGCGTCGAATTTACCAACCCGTGTACGGCGACAATCTGGGTGACTTGATCCAGTGAGTCGATCACCGTGAGCAGCGCAGACAGGCAATTTATCGCACTCGCTCGAGTTGCCGCGATAGCTTGGTTCAGAGTGAGGTCGGCTCCCAACTTCCCCTTCCATACTCTGTCTCCTTGAACCGAGACTTGGCCGGCTGTCGTGACCAAGCTTCGCGATCGGACTGCTGGAATATAGTTGGCAAGGGACTCAGGGGATGGAGGCAATGCGACGCCGAGTTCCAGGAGGCGGGCGGCAATTCGAGACATCGGGTGAGGCTACTCGGTAACACGAAACTGGCGCGGCACGCGAGATCAGGCGTCGGGGGATCGCGGCTCGCCTACGACAGTCCAGCTGGACGCGGAGGCTAGGCATCGGTTGCCCGGTGTGGGGAGCTTGCCGCCTTTGGTAGGGTCACTCCGATCGCTTCGGATCCTTCGGTCAAGGTTCGGGTCGGTCGGGCGCGATCATTGACCGATACTTGGAGGAATAGGATGCACATGGGCAAAGCCCCCACGGTTTCGGGTAACGGCGCAGAGATGCCCGCCGTTGGATACGGGACCATGCTGTATCCCGAACCTGACCGGGCCGTTGAGTTGATTGTCCGCGCACTTAAGGTCGGCTACCGCCACATCGACACGGCTCGCAAATACGGGTCGGAACACTGGGTTGGAGAGGCCATCCGTGAGTCGGGTGTGCCAAGAGACGACCTGTGGGTCAGTACCAAGGTCACCGAACAGAACGCCAAGGCTGACGACTTTGCCCGCTCGGTCGACACCAGCCTCAAAACGCTCGGACTCGATTACGTCGACCAGCTGCTCATCCACTGGCCCCAGCCCACCGTCCCGCTTGAGGAGACTCTCGGGGCACTCGCCAAAGCCAAGAGCGAAGGGCTGACGCGTCATGTTGGCGTTTCGAACTTCACGGTGGCGCTGCTTGACGAGGCCGTGGCCAAATGCTCCGAACCGATCATCACGAATCAGATCGAATATCACGCCTATATCCGCCAGGACAAGCTGCTCGCTGCTTGCGCACGCCATGGGGTGATCGCTACCTGCCATGTTCCGCTGGCCCGGGGCGAACTACTCAACGATCCGGTGATCAACGAGATCGCAGCCGCCCACGACAAGACCGCCGCTCAGGTGGCATTGCGGTTTCTTGTCCAACAGCCGAAGGTGGCCGTGGTGCCACGGGCTCTCGAATTCAGTGAGATCGACGAGGACATCGACCTGTTCGATTTCGAACTTGACGACGAAGAGATGGCTCGGATCGGCTCGTTACGCGACAGAAATCTCCGTGTCGTCAACCCCCCGGGTCGTAGTCCGGAATGGGACATAGGGTAGGAACTCGGCGGCGTGCCGGCCGTCTGCACCGAGCGCCGCGACGCTGGTCACTTTTTGGCTTTCGGTGTCCCATTGAGGTCGACTGCCGCGCGGATGAGCGCTTTGAAGGCGGATGCGTCGACCTCTTCACCTTCGGCAATGTCGATTGCCCGGCGGGCCTTTCCTTCCAGACTCGAATTGAAGATGCCGGTGGGATCCTTCAGGGAGGCACCCTTGAAGAACGTCAACTTCACAACGCTCTTGTAGGTCTCCCCAGTGCAGATCATGCCGTTGTGGGCCCAAACCGGCGTGCCGGGGGAGGAGGCCTTGGCCCATTTCCACTCCTCGATCACCTGTGGGACCTCTTCGATGATGAGCTGACGCATCCGACTCAGGGTTGCTCCGCGCCAGTCGCCGAGTTCTGCGATCCTCGCCGAGATGAGTTCGGCGGCCGGCTGGTCTTCGTTTGCGGTCATGTCGTCTTCCTTGGAGTCGAATCATCACGTTCGCACTGGGAGGATAATCGGACGGTTCAAGACGACGACCCGGCCATCGCAACCGTAGGGTGACGGCCATGAGTACGCGATCTGTGTCGTTCGAGACCACCCTCCGTTCGTTCGGCAACAACACCGGGATCGAGGTGCCGCCCGAGGCCATCGACCAACTCGCCAGTGGTAAGAGCCCGGCTGTTGTAGTCACCGTCAACGGATACGAATACCGGAACACCGTCGGCGTGCGGAGTGGCATATTTCTCATCAGCCTGAGCGCGGCGCAACGAAAGGCAACTGGCCTCGAGGGCGGTGATCCGATAGCCGTGACCATCACCTTGGCGGAAGGGCCACGGCCGGTAGATATGTCTGAGGACTTCGGTTCGGCACTCGATGCCAACCCGGAGGCTCGCGCCTACTTCGATGGGTTGTCGAACAGCGTGCAGCGGTACCACTGCGACAACATCAACGGAGCAAAAACCGACGAAACTCGCCACGGCGCATCGCCAAGGCCGTTGATCTGTTCCTGGCCGGCAAGCCACGATAAGCCTCGGCCGAAATTGTGGTCGGCTAGTCCGAACGGACGACGTCGAGTCCCAGCCACCCCGCCAGGTCGGCGATTTCGTGATCGACAGAAGCCGTCACGGTCTTGCTGAACGGCTGGTCCTGGTGGACCGCCGCGACGGTCAGCAGCCCCGATTTGCGGTCGGCAGCCGCATCCAGTTTGCCGACGAGTTGGTCGTGGTGAAGGATCGGCAGTGCAAAGTAGCCCCAGCGGCGCTGGGCGGCCGGCTTGTACATTTCGATGCCGAATTCGAAGTCGAACAACTCAAGCGCCCGGGTCCGGTCATGGATGAGTCGGTCGAAAGGTGAGAGCAGGGCGGTGCGGCCCGTAAAGTCGTCAGTGAGTCGGGCCGGGTCGACGCGCCACTCACCCTTGACACCGTCGACGACGGCGGGTTCGCCAGCCTCGCCAACGCTGATCGGTTCCACCGGCATGGCCCTGGCCCTGGCTCGGGCGATACCAAGCGATGTCAGTCGCCGCTCGTCTCGTCTTCGACCCGCCTCTTCGACCGTTGGTATCTCGATGTTGGCCGGGTAAGCTCGCTCGGCCAGATCCCAGATTCGCTCGCGGCCTTGCCGCCCGACGATTGCTACCTCAGCTCGCATCATGAGGAACTCCAGCATCTGGGTGACGTTTCTGCTCTTGGTCCACCCTGTCGAAGGCCACGGGACGACGCAGGTGTCCGGGATGTCGCGTGAGCTCAGTGGACCCGAGTCTTCCAGCAGCTTCAGGATGTCCAGTCGAAAGCTGTTGTTGTCGTCGAGCCACGACCGATGCTTGGTGTAGGGCGGCCAGTCGGAGGCGCCGGCGAGGTAGAGACCCAGATCGCCCATGGGCCGCACCAGGGCGTTGAGCTCGAACAGGGTTCGGTCATGCTCAAGGGCGTGGGTGAGATGAGGCGGCTGATATGACGACCCGAGCCGGCTCCAGGAGACCAGATCTGCGCTCGGCGCGATAGCCGCAGTGGGGTCGAGCTGGAGGAACGTGAGTTGTTCCACCATTGGCACGAGTCCTGGCGGCCGGGCGGCATCGAGCAGCTGGGCACGGATGGCGATTCGGCGGGCCTGAACCTTGGTGAGTTGGTGCACGTATACAGGGTACGCGACGGGCTGGAGTAGACCGGCGCAAGCGCATCCGCGAGCTGATCCTGGAGGTCGTGATTGTCCCTTGACGAGTGAAAGGGCCGCCGCCGACTCGCAACCCTGGGTTGAACCCTGGGTTCGTAAGCCCATTTTCGGTCACTGTGGCCCCAAGAATGGCGTCGGCCGGGCCAACCATCCTATTTCCCAGGTAGGTCACGACCTACAGATGCGGTATGGATACTAAACAGCGAGTTTGGCTCGTCGGGAGCTGTCGGATTGACCGGCCGAAGCCGGAAGCGAGATTCTGAAGGTTGAGCCATGCCCAGGACCGTCCGAGGCGGCTGAGATCGATCCGTCCATCGCCTCGACCAGAGATCGGCTGATCGCCAAACCAAGGCCGCTGCTGTCGCGCCGTCCAGAGCCGTTTTCGCCTGATTCGTATGCGCCGAAGATGCTCTCGAGATTGTCGGGGCTGATCCCCACTCCTTGGTCGCGCACTTCAATGCCCGGCGTCCCATCCAGATCGACTGCCCGAACTTCGATTGTCCCGGATTTGGAGAACTTGATCGCGTTGGCAACGAGATTGGTCAGAACCTGGCCGAGACGCACAGGATCGGCCCAGCATTCAACAGAGTTCGGCGCATATGCCTTGAGCGTTAGCCCCTTCTGTCTCGCCAGGGGCGTCATTCGTTTGACCACCTCATGGATTGCGTTGTCATAGGGCACCGTTGCCATTTCGATCGCAATACCGCTTGTTTCAAGTTTGGCCGCGTCGAGCAGATCATTGACCATGCCGATCATCGCCGAGGCGGCACCGTAGATCTCGGCGAGGTATCCGGTGAGTTCAGGCTGTTGGGGCAGGACGTCCTCTGCCAGGTCGGTGTACCCGACGATGGCGGTGAGCGGGGACCGCAGTTCGTGTGTAACGGCTGCATAGAACGCCCGGCGCGACTCAAGCGATTCGGCGAGTTCCAGGTTGGCTGAGTGCAGTTCGGCAGTCCAGCGCTCGGCAATTTCGCGAGCCTCTGCTTCAGTGCGGCTTTTCGAGGCTGCAAGACGGCCATGGAGTATCCCGATGCCGGCTCCCGTGAGTCCGAGAATGGTCGGAGCCAGGTCGATGATCCACATGGTGGCGTTGACGGCGTGTAATTCGCCGAAGGTCATGGCTCCGGCATCAGCGACGGCGACTCGCCAGGCTATCAGTGGGAAGAACGCACCAAAAAGCGCTCCGGTAAAGGTCCAGCGAGCGACGTAGAGGCGCCGCTTGGGAGCGGGATGTTGATCCATAGTCGTTCATCGGCAGGCACCGACCGTTCCCTAAGCGAATCGTCCCGCCCACACAGGTCGTGGCAGCCCGCCCGGCAGTAGGCTTGCAATGAGGCGATGAGCAGTCCTGATGAAGTAACCAACTGGCTCCTAGACGGCGACCCGTCGGTGGTTTGGCAGACTGAGCGAGACCTTCTTGATGTCCCCGCCAAGACTTGGGAAAGCACCCAAGCCCAGGTCGCTACCCGTGGATGGGGAGCGCAACTCCTTGCCAATCGTGGTGCCGACGGTCGTTGGGCAGGTGGCTTGTACTCGCCGAAATGGACCTCCACGACGTATACGCTGATTCAACTGTGGAGGATGGGGCTGCCTCGTGACAACGCTCACGCGGTGGCGTCAACCGGGCTATTGGTGGATAAGCCTGTATGGGTTTTCGGCAGTAGCGCCAAGCCAAACCGTGATGAGTGCGTTGCCGGGTTCGGGCTCGCCCTGTCTAGTTGGTTCACCGTCGCCGACGACCGGCGTGAACGCCTGGTTGGCGAGATTCTCGAACGCCAGCTAGCCGATGGTGGATGGAATTGCCGTGCCCGGCTCGACCAGGAACAGAAACACAGTTCATTTCACGCCACCATCAACGTTCTCGAAGGACTTCGGGAGTCCTGCATGACCGACGGTCCGCAAAGAGGTGCGGTCGAGGTAGCTGAATCCCAAGCTCGTGAGTTCTTCTGCGCTCACCATCTCTACCAATCACACCGGACTGGCAAGGTCCCTGACGAACGCATGGCCCGGTTGCCATTCCCACCACGGTGGCACCACGACATCCTTCGGGGTCTCGACTACTTCCGAGCTGCTTCGTCGGATCGCGATCCGCGACTTGAAGACGCGATCTCGCTAGTACAGGGGTATCAGCGCAAGGACGGGCGATGGCCGATGCATGCCGGCTATTCAGGCAAGGTCTGGTTCACCATGGAGTCAGGTCGCAACCCGAGCCGCTGGAACACTCTGCGAACCCGGCGCGTCATGCGATGGTGGGACGGAGACTGATCTTCTCCAGTCGGTCAAATCGGGCTAGCAAGCTGGATCGGGCCTGGTAATTTCGAAGGATGCCGTATCCCGAACCCTTCCATGACCCGCTAGTTCTCGCCGCTGACTCGGTCCGAACCTTCGGTGGATATGACCATCACACTGACCATCCCGGGTCATCGGCAATCACCGGAGATCCCGGACCAGGCACCGTGCGGGTCGGGCAGGTCTACGTCCATTCTCGGCTTCCAGTGGACATAACGGGGCAGGCAATCGTGATGGTCCATGGAGCCAACCGAACCGGGGCAACGTTTGAGACCACGCCGGACGGCCGCGAGGGCTGGGCGACGTGGTTCGTGCGACGTGGACACCCGGTCCACGTCGTCGATCATGCCGGTCGAGGCCGCTCGGGATTCGATCCCACCGGAATCAACGCGGTTCGAGCGGGGGCAGTTGACGCGGATGCACCCAACCTCTTTCTGGGTACCAAAGCGCGGATCTGGGTCAACGCCCGCATCGGACCACGATATGGAGAACGGTTTCCGAATGTGAGGTTTCCTGTCGAAGCGTTCGATCGAATGGTCGACCGAACCGTGCCCAACGCCGAGACCACCCTGGACGGTGGGTCGGAACACACGATCGCCGGGATCATCGAGTTGCTCAAGCAAGTCGGCCCGGCGGTATTGCTAGTGCATTCCCAGGGCGGACTGTTTGGCATTGAGATCGCCCGGCGGCGGTCTGATCTTGTTCTCGCACTGGTGAGCATCGAAGGTGGCTCCCATACGATTACGCCCGAAGTCGCCAGTTCGACGTTTCGCACGATTCCGTTCTTATCGGTCTGGGGTGACAACAGCGCAGGTGCCGCCGGAGTCAACGGCGATGAACGCCGCAACGGGTGTACCGCAGCAGTGGCCAACATCAACCAGGCGGGCGGCCGTGCGACGCTCATGTCTCTGCCCGATATCGGCGTCGAGGGCAATAGTCACATCATGATGATGGACGACAATAACCTCGACATTGCCGAACGAATCCGAGCCTGGGTCGAGCTAACCGAGTCGTCAAGCTGAGAGATACGAGGCTGATCGTGGCGGGATCTCCTGAGGGGAGGCCGTCACGCTTCGTCGGCAAACACCCCGCTGTTGGTAATCGCCTCGTCTATAGGCCCGTGGGTGTCAGGGCCCTGGAATGACTCCTTGCAGGTAGCGCACCACCAAGTGGTGTGCTCATCGCCACGGACAATGCATCCGCCGATTTCGAGCAAGCCGCTTTTGACGGCAGGAATCACGACCGAAGATGGCATCCCGAACAGAACCGGGGTCCCGGGCTTGTGACAGGTCGGACAAGTGCAAGACGTCATGGGATCCAGCCTGCCAGATCGTGTTAATGAGATGCTTGGTGCGGCTTGGCTATTCGCAGTAGTACTCACAGAGGCGAGGATTGACACTGTGGAAGACCCCGAATCGGTTTTCCATGCCGGGCACTATCCAGGCGTGCAGCATCCAGATGTTGTCGCCGTTGATCCAGTCACCGTCGCACGTCGAGGCGTCTTCATTGCCTTCGGTGATGAGCAAATCATCTTCGAAACAGAGGCCGAGATGTCGATGCCACTGATCTGACATGCCAACGAATCCTTCTGGCTCCTCGTCTGACAACAGCCAATAGGAAAAGGCCACCAACTCCGGGCCGGCACCCGAGGTGATCTCCTCAAACAGCAACTGGGAAGGGCGTTCAATGTCGAACGGCTGGTCCACAAGCGACCATCTGGTCCAATGGGCGCCTACCCCGTCGACGTACGGAGAAATCGGAACATATCCCGCCGAGGACGCTTCCTCCACCGTGTTGTAGCGAGCCGCGGCGGTGGTAGCGAGAGCAAGTTGGGCACTTAGTTCGTCGGCTTCGGCGGGGGAGAGCTCGACCATTTCGGGGTCCGACCCCATATCCATGTGCTCCATTGCGGTGTCAACCATTCCGTCACGTCCACTTTCGACCAAGGCGGCGTAAGCAGCGGCGTCCTCAGGAGCAAAGACGGTATCTGACCCGATCGCGGCGCCCGTGGTGTCGCTAGCGGCATTGATGCCAACGGCGACTGCGGCGATGAGCACCCCGAACAGGATCACCGCAGCGAGCCAGGGAAGGTGTCTCGGGTTGGGTTTGGGCGAGCGTTCCATAGCCCTGAGGATAGTGGCCAGATTCAGGTAGCTTTCCCAGGTCGAGAAAGGGATCTGTGTCCGACTGGAACGCCAGCATTATTGAAGAATTCCGTGCGAACGGTGGAAACGTCGGCGGCCCGTTTGCTGGTGCCACGCTGTTGCTGCTGCACACAACCGGAGCGAAGACGGGTCAGAGACGGATCAGTCCGTTGATGTATCAGGATGTCGACAATGGATATGCCGTGTTCGCATCAAAGGCTGGCGCTCCAACCAATCCGGACTGGTATCACAACATTCTCGCCAACCCGGACGTAACCATCGAGATCGGTGACGGCTCTCTTGCCTGCCACGCCTCGGTAGCGAATCCTGAGGTACGAGCGCCGATTTGGGAACGTCAGAAGGCAGCTCAAGCCGGGTTCGCTGATTATGAAGCCCGCACGGAGCGTGAGATCCCCGTGAGCCTTCTCCAACCTCGCCAGTAACGCCCGGAATAGGGTCTTTTGCGCCCTCCGCTCCCGGGCCAGGGCTTCGTACGATGGGGCTGGTAATCGACTCCTAAAGGAACCGCGTCATGATCGAATCGCACGACTACACCGTCACCCTTGACGGGACCGGACCAAAGACAGGGACCCTCACCGATCACACGTTGGCGGTCGCAATAGATGTCGCCTCGCCGCCGGAGTTCGGCGGACCACAGGGCGTTTGGAGTCCCGAGCACTTGTTTGTGGCGTCGGTATCGGCCTGCCTGATGACGACCTTCCAGGCGATCGCCGACTTGTCGGGCGTTGAGGTGATCTCATACTCCGATCAAGCGGTAGGGCACCTTCAAAGAGGAGAAGACCGGCGCTACCGGATCGACAAGATCACCTTGCGCCCCAAGGTCGTGGTCAGTGGTGTGGAAGCCGACCGGGCGATGCGGCTTGTTTTCAAAGCCGAAGCTGCCTGCTTGATCAGCGGATCGATCAACTCGGAGATCGTGGTCGAGCCCGACATTCAGGTTGTCGCACCCGTCGCCTAGCCCTACCAGTCGTGTTCGCGGCCGTCCCAGGTCCAGAACCGGCCATGCATCTCAGCTGTGAGGCTATCCACAACGCTGCGGATGCCTGAAGCGCTGTCCTGAACAGACACCGGGGCGGATGCGCCACCCATATCCGTACTAACCCATCCGGGGTGGATGACGATGGCTCGAATACCCCGAGTCGCCCAGTCGGGAGCCCGGGCACGGAAGGAGTCGTTCAACGCCGCTTTTGAGTCGCCATAGTCGCCGAGGCTTCCGGTTCGCCCGCGTCGCGCCCCAAGTTGGGATGTGATGAGGGCCAACCGGCGCAGATCGCTGGCTGCCACATTGTCGAGTAGGGCTTCGGCGATCCGGATCGGAGCAACTGTATTGACCGCCATTATTTCGTCTCGGGGTGTGTTTCGGTAAACGCCGGCGCCGTGAATAAGCACGTCGATCGGGATGTCGATGAGAGATCCGCGCAGTCGTTGCAGATCGTCCTCGGACCGGACTTCAAGCTGATGAAGGGTGACATTTCCGGTAATCAAGGCGAGCGGGCCTGGCTGGTCGATAGATCTGGTGGTTCCGTGGACGGTCCAGCCCGCCCCGGCGTACTGGGTGACGAGTTCGAGGCCGATGCCACGGCTCGCCCCAATGATGAGCGCTGTGTTCGTCACCGGGAGCTGCCTCCACCTTGGCTTGTGCCTGGCCGCTCGCCGATATTGCTCTCGATTGGTTGAGTCACGTGCATCTCCGGGCTTCGTCCGAATGAGGCTAACCGCGTCTCATCGTCATGGTTTGAGAAGCGAATCGTGCGGGTAGACCGGTTCGATTGGCAATGGCGAACTGGAGGGGCACATGAACAGCAACCGTACGACTGAGCCTCCGGTCGCTACGAGTTCCATAGAATCGACCCGTTGGTTCGTCTACCTGGGTATCACGGCGATTTCTGTGATCGTGATTCTCTATGCCCTCATCCGACTCCAGGGCGTACTGCTCGTAGTAGCGGCATCTCTCGCTATAGCCCTCGGTGTCCAGCCGTTCATTAAATACCTCATGGAGCGAGGTTTGACGCGGGCGGGGGCGCTGGGCATGCTTCTGGCGCTTGGCGTTGGGGTCGGCGGTGTGGTGCTGGCCATGGGTATCCCTTTGGTTGCCACTCAGCTGTCGGCAATTACCGAGCGCGGTCCGGCGATCCTCGAAGATATGCGCGGTCGAAGTGAGTTGATTGATGCTCTGTTGGCCAACGTTGACATCACCGCCGCGCTCGCTGATACCGGATCCATCGGTGGGATGCTCGGCAGCCTCGTGAATCTCGTGACGGTAGGGATTCTCGCCCCGTACTTGGCCTTTTCGCTTCCCCAAATGAAGGTGCGGGTGTTGCGACTACTCCGACGGGAAGACCGACAAGACTTCATACGTCTGCTCGATGACGCGACCGATCGGTTGTCAGGGTTCATCGCAGGCAATCTGGTCGTTTCGGTCGGTGCGGCTGCGTCGTCGTACCTGGCTTTAAAGCTCATTGGAGCGCCGTATCCGGCCGCCCTGGCGCTGTGGATTGGTGTTACCGATCTCATGCCGGTGGTCGGTGTGTTCCTCGGGGCCATTCCGGCTGTAGCGATCACCCTCGTCGAGGCCGGACCATCGCCTGCCATAGCCGTTGCGGTGTTCATCTTGATCTACCAGCAGCTGGAGAACTATGTGATAGCTCCGAGGGTCATGAGGCGAACGGTCAGTCTCTCTCCGCCAATCGTGATCATTTCATTGATGGTCGGCGGCTCACTGGCCGGGGTGCTCGGTGCACTCCTGGCCCTTCCGGTGGCTGCCCTAGTGCAGTTGATCCTTGACGAGTTTGTCGTAGGGGTGCGGATTCGGAAGGTTGCGCTTGAATCCGCACCGGTCGAACAGGCCTACGTGCCAGGCCCGCGGAAGGCGAGACTTTCCTAGAGTTCCGGAATTCTGGTTGACGCGGTTGGAGGTTTGCGTGGTTGGCGGTTGGCTGCCACCCCGGCCCCGAGTACACCCAGTGCCAGCGCTGAGAACGCGGCCCACACCCAGACGATGCCACCATCGTGTCTGGCGGCTTGTGTGACGAGATCCTGGGCGGAGGCGGCCGGTGCCAGCACGGTCAACGACACCAGCAGGATTAGGGCAATCAGCCAGAAGGATCGTCCGAGTTTTGACGACATGGGTTTCTCCTCGATGGGCGCAAGCCCGGTGGCTCGACGCATGTTCGTTCGACGTCGATCGACCCGGTCTGGTTCCCGACGGATGTCGGTCTTAGGAACGGGACTTAGCGAAGCAACGTGAGGAGCAGGACGGTTGGCTCGAGCGCGAATACCGAGTGTGCTTGATGGGCCGGCATGTGAATCCACGTATCCGGTTCCGCCGTGACCTCCCGGTCGCCGAGACCGATTTTGGCTCGACCGCTGATGACTTGCACGATCGCCGGTAGCGCAGCGGTGTGCTCGGTCAACTCCTGGTCGGTATCGAACCCGAACAAGACGAGGCGGACGTCGTCATCCTTGTACAGCACTCTGCTGAGGGTGCCGTCTTTGGGGATCTCAAGTTCCCCGGTCAGGCTTTCAATGACCGTAGATGTCGGTGTTGGTTCCATAGGGGTGGAGGCTAGGCGGGTGTGGCGGGGGAGAGGTCCTGTCGAACTTGGGACTTGTGATTGGCCCGTCCTGTTCAGGTCCTAACCAGTCGTCCTTGACCTGGCGATCTTGGATTCAGTGAATGCGCGCACTCGGTCGGCGTAGACCGTCGGCCATGCTCCCGTGGCCGTGCCTGCGAGTAGCGCTAGGTCGGCGTCGACCATGACGTAGACCAGTTCGCTCCGGGTAATCAGGACCCCCAGCCGGTCCCAAAGCCGGGTCTGCACATAGGCTGCGTAGAACATCGGCCATTCGGGATCCACTCCGTCTGAGTCGATGAAGGCGGCGTGATGGCGTTTGCTGGTTTCGACGAATAACTCAGCTAGTTCGGTGTCCGTGATGTTCTTCTCCAAGTATTGACCGGTCCTGGTTGGTGTTGTTCGGAAGCTACCTGGCGATGCCCGGGAGCACCCCCAATCGGCCTCAAGCCGTCGTCGACAACGTCGGTTTGTATACAATCGGCGCTATGACCACTGTGATTCCAACCGGCGTCGTCTCGTTCTTGTTCACCGACGTAGAAGGCTCCACGCGGCTATGGGAAGCCGACGCCGATGCGATGGGAGCCAGTCTGGCGCTCCATGACCGGATCATGCGCGACGCAATCAGCCGACACAATGGGCATGTGTTCTCAACCGCCGGTGACGCATTCGCTGTGTCATTTCCTACCGTGGACGAAGCGACAAACGCCTCAATTCAAATTCAACTCGGGTTGCTCGCGGCCGATTGGCCCGGTCCACCGATCAAGGTACGAATGGGAATCCATACGGGAACTGCTGAAGAACGCGGCGGTGACTATTTTGGGCCGGTCCTCAACCGCGGCGCCCGCATCATGTCTGCCGGACATGGAGGGCAGATTCTCCTGTCCTCGGTGACGGCCGCGGCGCTCGCATCCGAGGCAGCAAGCTCGCTGAAAGACCTCGGGAGGCATCACCTTAAGGACCTCGCTGAACCCGAACACGTTTTCGAGATCCGTCACCCGGACCTGCCGGTGGTCGATCGCCCGATCAAGACGATGGATGTTCGTCGGACGAATCTTCCTGACTATCTCACGTCGTTTGTGGGGCGCACAGCCCAGCTCGACGAGCTGGCGGACCTGGTCGGAGGGAACCGACTCGTTTCTCTGACTGGAGTGGGTGGTACCGGCAAGACTCGTCTGGCCGTCGAAGCAGCACGCCGCTGTTCCGGCGACTTTCCAGACGGCGTCTGGCTCGTCGAACTTGCACCGGTGACCAACCCAGCGTTCATCATGAGCACGATCGGAGACACGTGGGGTTTACGTGCGGGTGAAGGCGCCAGCATCGAGGATGTCGTTTCACGATATCTGTGGTCTCGAGAATTGCTCCTGGTAGTCGACAACTGCGAACACCTCCTCGACCATGCGTCGGCAGCCATTAAGTTTCTGTTGGACTGCTGTCCCAAGGTCCGTATCGTTGCAACCTCGCGAGAGTCTCTCGGGATTCCCGGAGAAGCGCAGCTTCGAGTCCCGTCGCTGGGGCTGGGAGGTGCTGATGGTGGCACGGAAGAGTCGGAAGCGGCCGTGTTGTTTCTCGATCGTGCCCGGGCGGTTCGGCCAGACTTTGCGCCAGGCGCACAAGAGTTGGCTGACATCGCGAGGATCTGTAATCGTATCGACGGGATCCCACTCGGACTCGAATTGGCAGCGGCACGATTGCGCAGCATGTCAGCTGCCGACCTGGCAGACCGGTTGGACCACTCCTTTCGTATCCTGTCCGGATCGGCTAAGACGTCCTTGCCCCGCCAACGCACTCTGCAGGCCACCATCGACTGGTCATATGACTTACTCAAGCCACCCGAGCAGGCCATGTTTCGGCGCCTGTCAGTCTTCACGGGTGGGTTCGACCTGGAGGCTGCTGAAGTCGTCTGCATTGGTGGCGCGGTGGAGGACTTCGAAGTGCTCGATCATCTTGACTCGCTCGTGGACAAATCGCTTCTCGTTCCGAGTCACTCCGAGTCTGGCACGCGTTACCGTCTGCTTGAACCGGTCCGGCAGTACGCGCAAGAGCAGTTGAGCGAAACGTCCGAACCGGAGGGTTTTCGAGATGCCCATGCAAGGTATTTCGTGGATCTGGTCGCCCGGGCTGCTCCCGGCTTACGAAGCCCGGACCTTCGAGAGGCAACCCGTCTCATTAGTGGTGACTACGAGAACATCAGATCGGCTTTCACGACACTCCTCGAGACCGCCGATCTCGACCGATACCTGGCGTTGGTGTTTGATCTATTTGGTTTTTGGGCGCATAAGGGGATGCAGATGGAGGCCATCGACGTTGCCCGATCGGGCCTCTCCCCAGACGGTCACCGTGACCTTAATCTGGAGATAAAGGCCCTGTGGGCGACCGGTATGCTGTGCGCCGAGATCACGCGGCCGGAGGGCATCGAGTACGCCCGCCGGGGACTCGCACTCGCTCAAACGACCAATGATCCCGGAGTAATCGGTCGGATGGAACTCGCGTTGGGAGCGTGTATCCGGCACGCCACGACCGATCCAGAATACCTGGAGCATCTCCTTGAGGCGCGTCGCCTGCTCGATAACAACCCGCCGCCTCACTGGTGGGAGGAGGCGTGGGATGGCGCCCTTATCAATCTGCTCCTCGCCGCGTATCTGCCCAGTGACGACGACCGGGTTCTCGAACACTTGACGACTGCCTTGGAGCTATTCGAGGCTTGCGGAGACAGAGCCTTTGTGTCGATTGCCCTGAGTGAAAGCGCAACCCTCTACCTGGAAGGTGACCGGGCTCAGGACGAATGGGTGTTGGACAACGTCCGGCGTGCCTGCGAGATCTACTCGTCATTCGATTCGCCGAACTGGCATGGGCATGCTTTGCAGATCATGGGCGTTCTGCTGCGTTGGGAAGGCGATTATGCCGAAGCTGCCGAAAACCTTGCGCAAGCTGCCCAAATGCTTGATGAGGTCGGCGACGTTAATTGCTGGGCGGTATCCACCAGGTCTCTCGCCCGGTGTGAGGCCGCCATCGGGAAGTTTGAAGAGGCCGCCCAGCGCCTGGTCCCGGTGATTGACCGCATACCCGTACTTCCGATGCAGATGACTAGCAAGGTGCGGATTCTGGATTCCTCCGCCGACGTACTCCAGGCTTCGCACCGCGATGCGGAAGCGGCCGTGGTGTTAGGAGCCTGCCTCGCGGTTGATGACATGCCGGAAGATTTTGTCAAGACGCGGGACTGGGAATTGAACGCCATCCGCGATGAATTGGTCACTCGTCTTGATTCGGGCGAACTGGCTCGCCTCGTCGCAGAGGGGCAAGGGCTGCGTGTCGATGAAGCGCTCGTCAAGGTCCGCGCCTGGCTCGTGACCAGTCCGACCACGACTGAATAACCAGGTGATCCTGGTGTCCTTTCTGGCGGCTTTGCTCAAACACCTGGATCGACGCCGGTCATTTCGATTGAGAGCTCCCACAGGCGCCTCGCCGCGTCAGGATCGTGGGACAATTCGGTCGACTTGACCTGGCGGGCTGGTCCCTTTAGTTCACCTAGTTTCCCTGGTCCGAAATACTGACCTCCTTCGACACCCGGCGACGCCACGGCTAGCAGCAGAGGCCAGGCGCCAGCTTCGGACGTGTTCAAGAAAGGACTCATCGGAACTTCCATGACCCTATAGAGCAAGCCAAGGTGGCGCCCCAATTCGGTCATTGAACCGCCAGGATGGGCGGCCACGGCGATGGTGGACGATCCCTTTGCGCGGAGTCTGCGATCAAGTTCGTAAGTGAACATCAAGTTGGCCAGTTTGCTCTGAAAGTAGCGGCGATACTTGTTGTAGGACTTCGCGGCGTTGAGATCGTCAAAGTGGATCTTGCCTGGCTTGTGTCCATTGCTGGAGACGGCAACCACCCGGGAGTGAGGTGTGTCCTCGAGCTTCGCGATGAGGTGACCGGTCAATGCGAAGGCTCCGAGGTGGTTGACGCCGAGCTGTGACTCGAATCCGTCGTTGGTCAATGCCTTGGG
>JAGXFS010000026.1 GCA_024637275.1 Acidimicrobiia bacterium | reverse complement strand
CGAAGCCTTCGATGGGACCGGCTATCCCGATCGTCTGGCTGGCCACGCCATCCCCCTGTTCGGACGGATCATCCACGTAGCCGATGTGGTCGAGGCGATGAAGGCCGACCGGCCCGATCGGCCCGCCCAGACAACGGAGGCGGCGTTGTCCGAAGTCGCAAGGGGGGCAGGGACGGAGTTCGACCCGGAGGTTGCGGCGGCGCTCATCGGTTTGCTCGGTGACGAGTCGGAATCCGAAGGTGCCGAAGTCATCGCCTTTCCCGCCAGCGGAACGACCGCCTAGAACAGCAGAACGGCCGCCATGGCCAGGAACCCGCCGAAACCGGCCAGGTCGGTGATCAACGTGACAAAGATATTCGACGCCAGAGCAGGATCCAGTCCCAAGCTTCTGAGAATCAAAGGGATTCCCGACCCAGCCGAGGTTGCGACAACGAGATTGGTGAACGAAGCGAGGCCGACCACGGCCGCTACTGCCACGTCGGCCCGCATCAGGGACACGGTGAACGCCAATCCTCCGATTACGACGCCCGAGATAGCCCCAATCGCCAACTGTCGGCCGAGAATCCCGGGGATTTCCGAACGAGGTACGTCGTCGGTGGCGAGCGCGCGGATGGTCACCGCCAGACTTTGGGCTCCGGCGTTACCTCCCAGGGTGGCCACGAGCGGCATGAGCGCCGCCAGGACGGGTAAGTCGGCGATGATGTCTGACTGACTACTGATGGCTTCGAGAGTGCCAAGCGCCAGGACCAGATTGAGCGCCAGCCAGGGCAGTCGGTGTTTCACCGATTGTGGGATCGATGAGTACGGCGTTTCGGTTTTGCCTGCACCCATGGCGGTGGCGAAGTCCTCGGACGCCTCCTGCTGGACTGCATCGATGACCGCCTCGGTGGTGACCATACCGAGCAACCGCCCGTTGGTCTCTACGACCGGCAGGCCAAATAAGTTGTAGCGGGTCGTCAGTTCAGCTACTTCTTCACGGTCGGTGTACGGAGTCACCGTCACCGGATGGGCAACCATGACCTCCTCAAGGCCAGCATCGGAAGAATTGAAAACGAGGTCCCGAAACGAGAGAACCCCGACCAGTCGTTGGTCGGAGTCGACGATATAGACGTACGAGAGATCTTCGAGTACTTCATGCATCTTCCTGACAGCTTCGATCGCCTCTCCGGCCGTGGTGGTGATTGGCAGAGCAGCAACCTTGGTGGTCATGAGGCCGCCGGCCGAGTCGGGCGGATACTGCAGGAGCGACTCGACCGTATTCGACATGTCGTCTGCCATGATTTCGAGCACCGCATCGCGATGCTCGGCCCCGAGATGACCGATGATGTCGGCGGCCTCCATCGGGGAAAGAGCCGCCAGAATCTGGGCGGAATGCTCGGGGCTGAGCCGCTCAACGATATCGATGGCCAGGTCGCTGCGGAGTTCGTCGAGTACTTCGGCGGCGCCCTCGCTGGTTAGTTCGAGCAGCAAGTCAGAGGCGGCCTCCTCGCCCAACTCCTCAAGGATATCGGCGGCATCGGCCGGGTCGGCTTCGGCGAGCGCGGTCCATTCGTCAAGATGGGTGTCGAGATATCCCTCGACCTCTCGGGGTTCCCTCCTGGCGTGAGCGCGTAAGGAGGTGGCGATTTCGCGCGGCGTTCTGAGTCGAAACTTCACCATCGTTTCCTCCTCCGACTACCCCTGATACGGCTTGATCCCCACAACCTTTAGACTGAATGTCCCGCCCGGCGCCTCATAGGTGACCGCATCACCAACGGCCGCTCCCAGTAGCGCCATCCCCACCGGCGAGGACGGAGAGGCGAGAATGTAGCCTCGAACCTTGTTCTCGGGCGTTGCGACAAAGTATTCCATTTCGTCGCCGTCATCGTCTACCGCCGCCACGATCGACCCGATCTCGACGACGCCCGAGTCCGAAGCTTCCCGGACCTCGGCGGTATCGAGGATATGACGGAGTTGCCTGATACGGGCTTCCATCATGCCCTGGGCATTCTTGGCGGCGTCGTAGTCGGCGTTTTCACGGAGGTCACCATGACTGCGCGCCTCGGCGATCCGTTCCTCGATCTCGACCCGGCCCGGCCCGGTCAATTCCGCATACTCGGCCCTCAACCGGTTATGGGTTGCCGGGGTGAGCCAGGTTGTTTCTTCGTTGTCCATTCGGACGAGATTAGTAGCCATTGCCCGCGTCAATGCCACAAATCCCCAACGTGTAGTTCTATGATCGGGCTTGACGGAGGTGTTTGCGGTGGCGCTGACCGCAACTGAGGCGGCCAAAAAACGATTCTTGAGGACCGGACGCGGGTACGAGCGCCGTGAGGTAGATCATATGCGCAAGCGGGTCGCCGCCTCACTCCTTGTGATCGAACGTAACCTCGGTGAAGCCCTTCCCGTCACAAGCGAGGACATCAAGGATTCTGCCTTTCCCTGGGTCATTGGTGGGTATGAATACGAAGAAGTGGACGACTTTCTCGAACGGGCTGCCCGGATTGTGAGCGCCTATGAACAGTCACTACCGATCACCCAGCAAATCCCTGCCAAGCCCTTTCAGCTGCTCACTTCTGACGAAACGGCCGGTCTGGCGTTCACAATCGTGTTCAGAGGCTATAACCTGAAGGAAGTAGACCGGTTCATCAACCGGGTCTCGGGAACGTTGTATGCGTGTGAGACGGGAAGGCCGTCGCCGCTTGTTGACGCCTCCGAGGTGGCACGCAAGGTCTTCTCGATTTCGATGCGCGGCTATGCCGAACGTGAGGTCGACGAGATACTTGACCGAGCAGCTGAGACCATCAGCCGTTTCGAGAGCGACTTCCGGCGGCAGTCAGAAACTGGCACCGGTTTCTAACGCCGTCACGGAAAGGGATTGATGTCTGAGCGGTTGACCGCCTATTCACATGGCGCCGGTTGAGCTTGCAAACTCAGCTCGGCTGAGTTGGCGCAGGTTCTGCGCCCCATGCATGGTTCTCCTGCCACTGAACATCCTGACCTGATCGTCGGGATCGAGTACGCCGATGACGCCGGCGTCTTTATGGCGCCCGGAGGAGACGCGCTCGTCCAGACGGTCGATTTCTTTACACCGATTGTCGATGATCCGTTCGATTGGGGCCGGATCGCCGCCGCCAATGCCCTGTCGGACGTGTACGCAATGGGTGGGGACCCACTAACTGCGCTCCAACTGGTCGGTTGGCCGCGAGGGGTCATCGGTTTTGACGTGCTTGAGCGAGTGATCGAAGGCGGCCTCTCGATTATGGAGGAGGCGGGTTGCACGGTTGTTGGTGGACACTCCATAGATGATCCGGAACCGAAGTACGGGTTTGCCGTAACGGGCATCGTTGAACCGGGTCGACTGCAGACCAATGCCGGTGCCCGTCCCGCCGATCAGCTGATTCTCACCAAACCCCTCGGTACGGGGATCATCACGACGGCGCTCAAAGCGGGGAAGGTCGACGCCGACCTGGCCCGGTATGCGATTGAGACCATGGCGGAACTCAACGCCGGTGCTTCGCTCGCCATGGCGGCAGTCAACGCCCATGCCTGCACAGACGTGACGGGGTACGGGTTGCTGGGTCACCTGAGGGAATTGCTCACTTCTGCCGGGGTGAGCGCCCTAATCGAGGTCGACCAGGTCCCGCTGATGGACGGGGTCGAAGCGCTCCTGGAAGCGGGATTCTTCCCCGGAGGGAGCCAGCGCAACCTCGACGCAGTATTGCCGCACGTGTCGTCCGATGTCGAAGATTCCTGGATTCAGCTGTTTGCCGACGCCCAGACCAGCGGAGGTCTGTTGATCTGCGTTCCCCCGGCTGAAGCGCAGGACCTACTCGATCGGCTCGATGAGCACGAGTGTTACGAGAGCGCCGTCATCGGAGAGATCCAGAGCGGCGACTCAGGCGCGATCCGCCTCGTTCACTAACCCTCCTAGACTCGTGGCTATGTCAACGGACCGGATCGAATTGATCGCCGAGGCGCTATCGATCGGCCAGATCCAGCGCCATATTTTCCTTTGTGCCAACCAGACCACCGCCAAGTGTGCGCCGGTCGAGGAAACGAACGAGGTCTGGCGCCATCTCAAGACCCGGCTCAAACAAGCGGGCGTCACTAGCGGGCCGCCGGCATGGCAAGCCCAGCTGGCACTACCACCGACCGGGGCGGTCCCCGGTACCGGATCGATTCTGCGAAGCAAGGTCGACTGTCTGCGTATCTGCGAGATGGGACCGATTGCCGTCGTATATCCGGAAGGCGTCTGGTATCACTCGGTTACGGTGGAGGTCATGGACCGCATCATCGACGAGCACCTGATCAGCGGACAGCCTGTCGAGGACTTCGTTTTTGCCAGGGATGGCCTCCGATGAAGTTCCTGAAGAAGTTGGCGGTCGTTTTTGTGCTCTGGCGGATGTTTGGACCGGAGCTGCGACCCTCATTCGAACCCAACCAGATCCATCCGATGCAGATCCCGGGTCGGACCGTTTTTGTGAGCGGCCGGGAAGTGTTCATTCGAGAGGCCGGTCCCAAAGACGGTACCCCGATCGTGTTGGTTCACGGCTGGGGAGATGCGTCGAACGTCATCTACTCGCGCATCATGCCGGCTCTCGCCCAGGTGTTTCGCGTCATTGCCGTGGATAATCGAGACGCAGGGAAGTCAGATGCGGTGAGGAGTTCATATCAGATTGCTGATGCCGCCGATGACCTCGCCGGTGTGCTCGATACGCTCGGACTGGACTCCGTGGCCGTGTTCGGGTATTCGATGGGCGGGATGATCGTGCAGGAGTTGGCGTATCGGCGCCCTGATCTTGTTGGAAAGATCGGATTGGGTGGCACTGCGGCGCACGTCTCCATCGGCGGATCCGTAGGAAACCTAATGGGAGCGCTGGCGTTCTATGTGGCGCGGGGATTTGAGCGGGTGACGCGCTCGGAAGTCTCGTATGTTCGTACCAAGTACCTCGAACGGGTCGGAGCAATCACGCCCAACGAAGCCCAACACTTCTGGCTTCAGTCGATCGGGCGAGACCCCGAGTCCTACTGGGCAGCCGGTTTTGCGGCCCGGCTATTCGATTCGCGGGACTGGGTTGGGTCAATCAGGGCTCCGGCCCTCGTGGTCGTCAACACGAATGATCAACTTGTACCTACCCGTGCTCAGTATGACCTCGCCAGCCGAATCGACGGAGCCGTCGTTCTTGAACTGGTCGGTGCCCGGCATGAGAGCCCGCTCACTCACCATGCCGAGATGGTTGCGGCCATCTCGAAATGGGTCAGGGCGTAGTCAGTTCGTAGCTGGCGCGTAGCTCTTTTCGCCGGCTTCGACCGGAACGGTCAGCCAGTTTTCGGTTGGCGGGAGCGGACAAGAGTAGGCCTCCGAGTAGGCACAATACGGGTTATAGGCCAGGTTGAAATCGAGTGAAACCACCCCGTTCTCCTCCAGGTCGAGATCGAGATATCTCCCGGCTCCGTAGGTCTCTTTTCCCGACGTTGCATCCCGGAACGGAACGAAGTACCCGTCATCTCCGATGTGATGGAGCAACGTTAATTGGGCGTCCGTACCGTTGACCTGAAATCGGACGATCCCGGCTCGCTGATAGATCCTGGTCTGTCCGTCGCTGGTCCCCACGGTGAGTTCGCCGCCCGGTGACGGCTCGATCGGCACCTCAAATCGAAGGGCTTGGGACTCCGGGAAGTAGGAGAGCCCTTCAAATGCGGCACCGGGTTCAAGCGGGGAGTTGGGGGAGGCGAAGAACTCATCTTTTTGGGCACGGAAGTTTTCAAGTTCGGTCATGGTGTTGTCAACCTATCAGGATCGTCAGTGCTTCCCCTTGATCAAAAACGAGAGATCTGTTGATATCTTATAACTCTTTACGTTATTCTGCGCACCAAATGACTTATCGATTTGATCGGGACGAGCTGGTTTCCTTGACCGGCTGGTTGGCCAGGATTGCCGCCGATCTCGACGACTTCCTGTATGGGGCCAGTCAGGCACTGGCCAGGACGCATCGGTGGTCGAATGCCGTACAGGGTCTAGGCCCGGTGGCGATGGGGTGCGCGGAGCGGGCAGAAGACCTCGCTCGCCGGGCGATGTTCCTGGATGCGATACATGGCAATCGATGGTCTTCGGCATGGGATCGGCGATCGGAGCTACATGCGCTCTGGCAGCAGATTGAGACCTTTCCAGGATCTGACAACGATCCACGGCTAGATGCCATGCTCAGGCGATCGGTCGACCGAGAACGGGCATGGTTGACTGCGTTGGAGAGTCTTTCACCTGCCCAGGTGGCGTCGGTGGCTGCAGCATTGCCGACGGAGATCGGACTTCGGCTCGCCTGGACCGATCCGGGCGCCGTTTCTTCCACGGACGGGCTGCCACTCTCCTGGCGAGCGGTGGCTACCCGGCGTCTCATGGCGATCGAGGTCGATCGCCTCCGAGCCGAGCTGTCACCCGGGAACGGTTTGCAGACACCCGACCTGAACCGACTGCGACTCCTCGAAGGCTGGCTCCGCTCTGAGCGCACGTTCGTCTGGTTTGACCCGTCCGGCGACGGGCAGATCGTCGAAGTGGTTGGTGACCTCGAAGTCGCCACCGGAATCGGTGTCTTTGTTCCGGGCATTGGTAGTGAGCTCGCAACGTTCGAAGCCGTCGCCTCTCACGCTCGGGCTCTCGTGTCGGCAGCCAGATCTATGGATCAAGACATTGCCGTGGTCGCCTGGCTCGGGTACGACGCTCCTGCTGTCGGATGGAATCTCGAGCCACTTCTCGGCGATCAAGCCGAGGCTGGATCGCCGAAACTGGTGTCGTTCGTCGATGGGCTAACCGCTCAGAGACCTCATGTTCCGCTGACCGTCATAGCCCACTCGTACGGTTCGGTCCTGGCTGCCTGGGCCGCCGCCTATGACCACCTGGCAGCCGATCGGCTGGTGATCGTTGGCAGTCCAAACGTGGCGGTCGACCACGTCGGCGGTTTGGTTGTTCCGGAGCCCGGCGCTGTTTTTGTAGGTGAGGCGCCGTCCGATCCGGTCACAGCCATTGGCGAATTCACTGATGGCTGGCGTGATGATTGGTCGGGTCTCGGGCATGGGTACGACCCCGGCGTTTGCGATTGGGGAGCGAAGGTCTTCGAGGTCCAGAACGTTGGACTCATCGACGCTCACGTGGCCTACACCTCGGGAGCCTCAGCAGAAACCATCGTCAACATCATGACCGGGGACCCTGAAAACGTGCCTGACCGGTGTGGCTAGCTTGGTCGCCGGCTGTTCTAAGATTGTCGGATGCCTAATAAGTTCAGACTTATCGTCGCGTTCGCACTGACGTTGCCCTTGGCGGCTTGCTCGGCCGGGACCGCATCGTCGACTCTCGCCCCAACTCCTTCCTCGACGGCGTCACCTGCCTCAGTCGTCGTACCGGATACGACCGCCCCGGCACCGACATCGACATTGACATCGACGGTTCCCGCTACCACTACAACCGTCGACGATACGGTGGTTATTGGCGTGTCTGTCGTAGGTGGTCAGCTCGTTTCAGAGCGCCGGGCTGAGGTCAAAATGGGCGACAACGTCAGGTTGGTCGTCGAGTCCGACACCGCCGACGAACTGCACATACATGGGTACGACCTCATTGCAGATGTGGTGCCTGGTCAGACCACCGAGCTCACCTTCATTGCAGAGATTCCCGGGATCTTCGAGGTCGAGTTCGAAATCAGCCATCTCCAGGTCCTCGAGCTTGTCGTGAACCAGTGAGAGTCTGGCAACGCTCGGCTGTCTTACTGTCGGTTGTCGCCTGGGTGTCCTGGTTCCTGCCAGGAGTCGCCCTGGCCCACGGCGTGGGCGGCCGGGAGGAT
>JAGXFS010000025.1 GCA_024637275.1 Acidimicrobiia bacterium | reverse complement strand
TCGTTGAGCAGGGACTATCTCGATAGGTTGGCCGCCGACTCGCATGCTCGAGCCAGACAGGCCGTGGCCGGGGGTCACTTCGCTCAGGAAATCTTGCCCGTCGAGGTAGGTTCTGTGAGGCCGATGTCGGCCGACGAAGGAATCGACGCCACGACGGATGCGACCCGGCTCGCCTTCCTGGAGGCAGCTTTCGAGGAGGAAGGCGTGGTCACGTCCGGAAACTCCGCACAGATCGCGGACGGAGCCGCCGCCGTTCTGTTGATGAGTGAGGCGAAGGCCGACGAGCTAGGGCTCGAGCCGTTGGCGGTCGTTCGGGCCTCCTCGCTCGTCGGAGTGGATCCAGTGACGACGTTGGCAGGGCCTGCCGAAGCCACCCGTCGGGTGCTGGAGCGGGCGGGGCTGACGATGGGCGACATCGACCTGTTTGAGGTCAATGAGAGCTTCGCCAGCGTTGTGGGCGCTTGGTTGATGGAGATGGGTGAGGACGCCTGGGAGCGGACCAATGTCAACGGGGGAGCGATCGCCCTTGGACACCCGATGGGGGCGTCCGGAACCCGTACCCTCACCACCCTCGTGCACGAACTACTGCGCTCGGCAAGCCGTTACGGATTACAGGTGATGGATACCGCCGGTGGCATGGCCAGCGCCTTGGTCGTCGAGCGTCTCTAGAGAGGCTCGCGGCCTACAATCCCCGCATGTTCTGGCGGGTAGTGATCGCGATTGTGGTTGGATGGCTGTTGTGGAAAACCATGACCTCGGTCATTCGGATGCTGGCCGACGCTCCCGACGAACCTGATCCGACCGATGTGTCAGACGCCGAGGTCCATTTCCGATGCGGTGAGTGCGGCACCGAGGTGATCATGACGGTTCGGTCGAATACCGAGGACGCGTTTCCCCGACACTGCCGCGAGCCGATGAATCCGGTTTGGCGACCGGTCTAGGGCGGTATGGATTCGCCAGTCGCCAGTCGCAGCAGGCGGCGGCGAGGCGAGCTAGTGCCAGTTGACCGTCATGATGAAGCCGACTGCGATACCCACGAGGCCGAGACGTAAGGCCCACGGGTTGAGCTCAAAGATGTAATAGGCCAATACGGCCAGCACTCCGACGACCATGAGGCCGGTCATCGTGTACACGTACCATTTGGGAGATTCGACCTCGGCCTCTTTGGCGCGAGGGATCTGGTGCACGACTGCTTTTTTTCGACCTTTTGATTTCGGCATGGGCCGGAAGGATAGCCGCTACACCACCCCCCACCACCAACGAGGCCTCGTTTGGAGAGATGGGGGGTGATCGGCAGTAGGCTGGCCGTCTTATGCGGTGCCTCGTCGTCGACAACTATGACTCTTTCACCTACAACCTGGTCCAATACCTGGGAGAACTCGGTGCCGACCCGGTAGTGATCCGGTCCGACGAAATGACACCAGACGAGGCCCGTCAGTTCAATGCCGAGCGACTCGTGATCTCTCCGGGGCCGGGACGGCCTGAACAGGCTGGATACTCAATCGACTTTGTTCAGACGCTCGGGCGCGAAATGCCCACCCTGGGGGTGTGCCTGGGGCATCAGGCGATCGTGGTTGCGTTCGGTGGAAAGGTTGACCTGGCGCCCGAACCGAAGCACGGCAAGACCTCACAGATCCGACACGACGGACAAGCAATGTTTGCCGGCCTCACCCAGCCCTTTACGGCCACTCGATACCATTCTCTGGCCGTATGTGACTTGCCGCCAGAACTGACGGCGACGGCCTGGAGCGTCGAAGATGACGTCATTCAGGGAATCCGCCATACCGAGCTACCGATCTATGGCGTGCAGTTTCACCCGGAGTCGATCCTCACCACCGAGGGCAAGGCATTGCTTCAGAACTTCCTGGCCGGTTAGCGACCCGGACCCGACCCTCAGTGCGGAAGGTCGGCGAGGGCGAACCCGTCGGTTGTGGCTCGCAAGACCCCCTCGGCCGTAAGCGCCGTCAAGGCGCTGGAGATCCTTGCCTCATCGTGACCCAAACGAGCGGTTAGCGCTTCGATACTTCTCGTTCTTCCATCGAGCATCACTTTGACGATCGCCCCGCGAGTTTGGCGCACCGAGCCGTCAAATCGGCTTTGGCGGGGTGGCGGCACATAGACGGTCGGATCCAGACACCCTTGCGCAACTGGACAGTCGTCACAGAGCGGAGTCGGTTTGCAGACCTGTGCTCCGAGGTCCATGATCGCTGAGTTCCAACGGGCCGCCTCGCCAGTGGGAAGGAAGCCCCGCGCGGCCGCGGAGAGTTCCTTGCCGTCGAGCGCACGCCCGGCCCAGCGCGACAGAACCCGCTTCAGATTGGTGTCGATTGCCGGAACCTGTTCGCCGAAGGCAAAACACGCAACTGCGGCTGACGTATACGGCCCGACTCCCGGCAGGGCCTGTAACTCCTTCGCTGAGATCGGCCAACCAGATTCGACTACGACCCGGGCGGTGGCCTGGAGGTTGAGCGCCCGGCGGTTGTAGCCGAGTCCCGACCAGGCGGCGAGGACGTCGCCCGTCGACGCGGCGGCAAGCGTTTCCGGGTTGGGGAACTGGTCGAGGAAGGCCAGATACCGCCCGACCACTCGATCTATCTGGGTTTGCTGACTCATCACCTCGGAAACGAGGATCGCCCAAGGATCGGTTGTGTGTCGCCACGGGAAGCTGCGCCCATGGTGGTCGTACCAGGCGAATAGCTGCTCGACCACGGCCTAAGGCGCCACCGTGGTGGTCGTCGTGCTGGTTGTAGTGGTCGTCGACGTCGTAGTGGTGCTGGTGGTGGTGGTCGTGGCAGGGGCGACCGCCAGGATCACGGTGATCTTGGTACCCTTGGGGAACAGGGCGCCGGCGTCGGGGGTCTGTTCGACGATTCTTCCTGCCAGGTCAGCGTTCTCGCGGGTTTCCTCGCTCACTACCAATTCAAACCCGAGGTCGGATGCGAGTTGGCGGGCGTCTTCTACCGAGCGTCCGATCAACGAAGGGACTGCCTTGGTCTCAGGTCCGATCGAGACGATCAGCAGAATCGTGCTGTCGGCCTTTATCTCGCCGGGGGCCGGGATGCTCGAGACAATCAGGCCTTCATCGAGTTCATCGTCAAACGCGTCTTCAGATTCGACGACAAAGCCGAGGCCTTCGAGTTCGAGCTTCACTTGACGGAACGATCGTCCCGACAGGTCGGGGAGTATGAACAGTTCGGGACCACCTGAGACCACCAGATCTACCGACGAGCCGACCGGCACCGGTTCGCCGGCGACGGGGTTCTGCGAGATGACCTGGTCGAGGGGGATGTCCGGGTCAAGTTGGTTGGTGACAAAGCCGACCTCCAGGCCGCGGTCCTTGAGGCGGCGTTCTGCCTCTTCGAGGCTGATGCCGGTCAGGATCGGTACTTGCGCCTGCTCCTGGCCGTTCGAGATAATGATCTTGACGAAGCTCTTGGGCTCTACTTCGACGTCAGCGGCCGGGTCCGACTCGATAACCGTGCCTTCAACGACTTCAGGGTCGGCGCGGCGTTCCACGTTCCAGTTCAAGTCGGCTGACTGCAGCAACTGGATGGCGGTCGCTTCGGTTAGCCCGACTAACGACGGCACTTTTACGGTCGTGACGTCTCCTGAGGATCCACCACCAATCACCCGGAAGAGGACGAACATCAGACCAATCAGGCTCAGCAGCAGAATTATCGATGTGGCGATAAACGGACGGTTGTTGGGAGGATTAGAGGCAGTGGCAACCTGTCGATAGGTCTCTTCGGGTGGGACGGTCGGAGCCGGCATCGGCATGAGAACCTGGGTTGGGGCGGTGGCCGAAACGGCTTGAGCGGCGTTTGGTTTGGCACCCTGGATGTAGAGCAGCAGATCCTCGCGCATCTCCAACGCGTTCTGATAGCGATCCTCCGGGGATTTGTCCATCGCCTTGATGACGATGGTCTCCAGATCAGGGGGGAGGTGGGGGTTGCCGACAGAGGGCAGCTGAGCGGGTTCAGACACATGCTGGTAGGCGACCGATACGGGGGAATCACCGGTGAACGGAGGAACCCCGGTGAGCATTTCATACAGGACAACGCCAAGCGAATAGAGGTCCGATCGCTCGTCGAGTTGTTGGCCCTGGGCTTGCTCCGGCGAAAAGTAGGTCGCGGTGCCGATAACGGCCCCGGTGCGGGTCAGTTCCTGGGAGTCGTTCCAGGCAAGCGCAATTCCGAAGTCGGTGACCTTGGCGGTGCCGTCGGGCGTCAGCAGGATGTTGGCTGGTTTGAGGTCGCGATGGACCAACCCGGCCCGGTGGGCAACCGCCAGCGCTGCGGAGACCTCCGCGGCGATTTCGGCGGCCCGGCGTGGCATCAGGCCAGTTTCATCATGAATGACGTCACGCAGGGTCTTTCCCTCGACGAGTTCCATCACGATGAAGTAGAGCGAACCCTCCTCACCCCAATCGAAGATGGAGACGATGTTCGGGTGGGACAGGTTGGCGGCCGACTGGGCTTCCCGGCGAAAGCGGGCGATGAAGTTGTCGTCGGTGGCGAACTGGGCGTGGAGAATCTTGACGGCGACCCGACGTCCGAGCAGCGTATCGGTCGCTTCCCAAACGTCTGCCATCCCACCTCTGGCGATGTGCCGGATGAGTTGATATCGAGTTGCGAGCTGATCGCCTGGTTGCATCGGGGAGATTGTAGGGCCACTCATGGCTTCAACCATCGTTCCATGGTCTTTTGGGCGATCGGAGCAGCGGTTCGACCGCCCGAGGCTTCGTCGCCCGCCAGACCGCCAAATTCGACCACCACGGCGATCGCAATGGTCGGCTGATCGGCCGGGGCGAACCCGACAAACCAGGCATGAGGGGCCTGGCCAGGATTCTCAGCGGTCCCGGTTTTTCCAGCGACTTGCACGCCATCGATTCGGGCGTTGGTACCGGTTCCCGAGTTGACCGCGTCGACCATCAGCTGCGTAATAGTGAGGGCCGTCGACTCCGACGAGGCCTTGCGCCAGAGTTCCGGTTGAGTCAACGAGACGACCTGGCCGTCACCGTCGATGACTTCGGACACCAGGTAGGGACTCATGAGCTGGCCCCGGTTGGCGATTCCGGCGACCATCAGTGCCATATGGAGGGGGGTAACGCGCACGTCGCGCTGTCCGATGGAGGTCTGGGCCAGCGCCGGAAGGTCGTCCGTGAGGTCGACGGGCGAGAAAAGCGACTGTTCGATTGGGAAGATGAACGGAATGTCGGAGCCAAACCCGAAAGCCTCGGCCTGAGCCTCGAGGGCTCGTGTCCCGAGAGTCATGGCGACCTGAGCGAACGTTGTGTTGCATGACGAAATGAACCCGCGGGCCAGGGACACCTCGGCTCCGGAGCCACAGGAGCGTCCGTCGGCGTTCGAGATAGTCGACTCGGAACCCGGGAGAGCCAGTGCGGTCGGATTGGGAAAGGTCGACTCGATGGTGATTTCACCGGACTCGAGCGCCGCGGCGGTGGTCACGATTTTGAAGATAGACCCGGGCGGATACAGCTGGTTGACGACTCGATCGCGCAATGGTTCGGCCGGGTCGGCGTCGAGGGTGTCGCCAGCCGGCCCGGCGTCGCCCCCGATCAGGATCGCCGGATCAAATCCCGGGGACGAAACATAGGCCAGGATCGCTCCGGTTGCCGGCTCGATGGCCACCACCGCTCCGACCTGGTCGCCAAGAGCCTCGGTGGCGATCTGTTGGAGGGCCACGTCGAGGGTTAATCGGAGGTTGGCGGGGCGGAGGTCGTTTCCGAGCACCCCGGCTATCACGTTCGAGATCGTGAGGTCCTGTTTGCTCCGCAGGTCGGAAGCGTAGGCCGCTTCGAGGCCCCGATCGTTAAACAACAGCGACGAAAAGCCGATGGGGTGGCCGAGCAAGTCCCCGAACGGGTAGGTCCGCAGGAACGTGCTCGCCTGCCGCTCGGACGACACCAGGACGACGCTGTTTCTGTCAATCATCACGCCGCGTTCGCGTTCAGACCGTGCCAGCTGGACCCGGGCGTTGCGATAATCGTTCCGATACCGGTCGGTGGCGACTGCCTGGATGTAGACAACGTTGGCAAGCAGAAGACTGAAACCGACCAGCAGGGCGAGGGTGAGGCGACGGATCGGACCGTTCATACGCGTTCCTCGTGGGAAATCCGAATCAGCATCGCAATCAGGACGAAGTTCGCAACCAGGGAGGATCCGCCGTAGGACATGAACGGCAAAGTGATGCCGGTCAACGGGAATAGGCGCACGATCCCTCCGATGATAAGCAAGGACTGGAGCCCGAAGGTGAACGTAAGTCCCGCCGCCAATAACTTCCGAAACAGATCACGGCTGCGTAACGCGATGCCCATTCCGACGCTGATGATCAGGGCATACATGGCTAGAATGAGAACCGAGCCAACCAGTCCGAGTTCTTCGCCGACCGCTGCGAAGATGAAGTCCGTAGGGGCGAAGGCGATCAGCGAGGGACGGCCAAGTCCCAGCCCGGTTCCCGACAGGCTCCCTGACGCCATCGCAAAAATTCCGTTGGAGATCTGATAGCCCGTGGTCTCGTAGTTATCGAATGGGGCCAACCAGGCTTCGAGGCGGGTCTGGACGTGGGAGAACGCACTCCACGCCGCCACCGCGCCAACCGTGAAGAGCCCGCCCCCGACGACCAGATACGTATTGCGACCGGTCGCGGCGTACATCATGGCGATAAACGCAGAAAACAGAAGTAGTGACGCTCCAAGGTCTCGCTGGTAGACCATCACCCCGAAGCTGGCGAACCAGGCCACGAGGATCGGGATCATTTGTCGAGGTTCTGGGAACTCGAACGGTCCGACCTTACGGGTCCGCATGGTGAGCGCGGCCTGTCGTTCGGCGAGAAACGACGCCAGAAAGGCCACGATGAGCAGTTTGACTATTTCTCCTGGCTGGAAGCGCATCTCGATGAACCCGAGGTTGAGAGAAACCCACAGTCGTGAACCATTTACCGCCAGGCCCCGAATCGGCAGAGGCCACTGTTGGGGGAGTAGGGGGAGAAGGAGGAGCACCATGGCGAGCAGCAGCATGATGTACCGGTACCGACGGAGGATCTGGGTGCCGACCGACGACAGTCCCCAGAGGGTCAGAATTCCGAGTCCCGCTCCAATCAGGATCCACCATTTCTGCAGCGATGCCATCTCACGGTTCAGTCGGTAGATCTCCGATAGCCCAACGGAGGCCAGCAGCGCCGCCAGCGGAATCAGATAGGGGGTTCCTCTGGGAGCCCATCGGCGCACGGCAGCATGGAGGGCTCCGAAGGCGGTGATCATCACAAAAAAGGTCAGCGCAACGTCATCGCCGATCGATTCTTGTCCAGCAATGTTGACGAGGGCAACCCCGAAGGCCGCCATCAAGGCAGCCGCGACGATCAGCGCCCCTTCGGCGTTGCGCGTCACGAGCGGTAGTCGACTACCGCCACGGTGATGTTGTCATGGCCGCCGGCTTCGTTGGCGGCCTCAATGAGCGACCACACAACTTGGTGGAGCGACTCGGCCGTGGAAAGAGAAAGAATGGTGTCATTGTCGATCATGTTGGACAGTCCGTCGGAACACAGAATCAAACGGTCCCCGTCCTCCAATCGTTCCTCCAGTTCGTCTGGCACCATCTCGTACGTCAGTCCGGCAGCCCTGGTAAGGACACTCCGTTGCGGATGATGCAAGGCTTGCTCGGGCGTGATCTTTCCCGCCTCTTGGAGTTCGGCGATCAGGGTGTGGTCCCTCGTGAGCTGATAGAGACTGCCAGCTCGCAATAAGTAGATCCTCGAGTCTCCGACGTGACCGATCACCGCCCGGCCATCGGGATGAATCTCGGCGAGGCTGATAGTCGTCCCCATGCCTCGTAACGAGTCGTCCTGTTCGCTGGCCGATACGACCGCGTCGTTGCCGGCCAGGACCCGCCGTCCGGGAGAGCCGTCACTTTCGACGGCCGCGGTCAGCGCCAAACGGCTGGCGATCTCGCCGGCGACGTGACCACCCATACCGTCAGCCACGCCGATGAGCAGCGTTTCGGATGTAACGCCATCCTCGGTTGGATGGACGTTATCTTCGTTGTGATCGCGGATCCGCCCCTGGTGCGTTCCTGTAGCCCACGTGAGCGTCATCGGACCTCCATGACGGTTTTCCCTACTTGCACGGCGTCGCCTTTGCTGAGCCCAACCGGACTTCCAATTCGACGGCCGTTGACGTAGGTGCCGTTGGTGGAGCCTAGGTCTTGAAGCACAAGGCCGCCGTCGATCGACGAGAAGCGCAGATGAAACTCGGAAGCGTACGAGTCGTCGAGGTAGATGTCGGCCTGGTCAGATCGTCCAACCACGACGACGTCGTCGACCGTGAAATCGAGTCCTGATTGATTGTCGGATCGCACGAAGACGATTTCAGAGCCGGGCTTGGATTTGGTCCGTCGTTCGAATCCGCCCAGGTGGGATCCGATCGCTCTCGCAATCTGCCATACGAATAGAAATAACAACGCGATGAAGATGAGCTTGAGAAGGGCGAGTATGAACTCGGTCATGCAAGCAAACGGAGCGTGTAGGCGCTTGGACCAAACGACACGACGGATCCGTCGGGAACCAGGGTGGTGGCCGAGATGGGGGTGCCATTAACGCTGGTTCCGTTGGAGGAGTTGAGGTCCTGGACCCAAACGCCGGCACCGTCGCGCCAGAACCTGGCGTGACTGCGCGATACCGAACTCTGGCTGATGGACACGTCGGCGACATCGGAGCGGCCAACGAGCAGGCGATTGTGGTGCAGGCCGAATTGGCCGTCGCTCCCGGTGAGTCGGCCCCAGGCCTGGATGGGCCCTTCGACCGTTGAGACGGTGCAGCTAATGCCAGATGTCAGTGCCGGGTCTTCGATGATCGTGACCCGGACCGGTCCGGCTAACCGCCATCCCCGTTCCACGGCGGTGTCCTCGGCCGCCTTGGCCAGCTCCTGCAGATACTTCCCGGGCACATCGTCCGTGAGGAGTGCGGGAGGAATGCGGACCTCGAAGGCGTTAGGAGCCTCCGGCCCGGTCGGGCCCTCCGTGACAGCCAGATCGGCCTCCCGGATCATGCGGGACGCCAGTTCGACAGGATGCAGCGGACCCTTGAACATCTTGCCTGCCAGCCCTTCCATGGCGTTCTCAAGTCGTTTTTCAATGTGGCGTACGAGATTCACGTGCATGAGTGTATCCGCTACCAAACTCATAACCGGCCCACATGGCGCCGTGGTATCTTGTAGTTCCACTCGGGCGAGTGGCGGAATTGGCAGACGCGCAGGCTTCAGGTGCCTGTGAGCTTAGGCTCGTGGGGGTTCAAGTCCCCCTTCGCCCACCAATGACACCGTGTCAGGTGTCATGACCGATCCGACCCACGCACTCGTCGCGATTGCCGCCGGACAAAATCAGCCACCGGTCGCTACCCGTAGCCGGTTGCCGTCTGGGTCGGTGAGGCTCACTTCTCGCCCCCACGGTTGCTTTTCGACTCGCTCGCCGAACTCTGTTGCAACCAGGTCTACATCGTCGACCCAGAAATACATGAGCGTGCCCGGCCTGGCGTCACCGGTGTGTTCAGAAAGGTGTACCTCGATGTCTCCGCGCTCAAGGAACATGTAGAGCGGCCGACCGTCCGCGAACCGATGTCGTCCGGCGATCTTGAACCCCAGGCGGGCGCACCAACTGGCGGTTGTTTCAGCGTCTGCCACCCGGAGAATGGGGATCAGTTTCTCGGTCATACATCCACCATACCGACGGTGCGACGGAATCGACCTCGCGGGGAGTGGTCTAGTGTTCTGATCCCCTTATAGGACCGTATGTTTCCCGAACCGCGTCGCCGCCGTGGCCGCAGCAAACTTATGCTTCCCCTGCTTCTGGCGGCGCTTGTTGCGATTGCATTGACTGTTGGTTCCCTCGGGTCGGGAACTCTGGCATCGCGGGATTTCTATGACCTCGTGACTGAAGCTACGCTCGATTTGCGCTCGGATGCCGACAGTTTTGTCGAGTTGGCGACGGGCCCGCTGCTCATGGGACGGGATGAATATGTCGGGGCGATCCAGCAGGTGGAGAAGTCGCTGGCGGACTCCTTGGCGACTATCCCGGCTGCTGACGATCTACCCCCCGAAGTCCGGGGTACTCGCCGTCTGACGGTGGCAACGTTTGAGCGCTGGCAGGAAGGCATTGCCGCCTTCAAGAGTGCGACCCTGAACATCGTCGACCTCCCAACCGCGGGTCTTGGCGACGCCGAGTTAGCTTCTGCGGTTGCTTCGCTTCGGGTAGCCGATGAGCTGTACCTGGTGTTGATTGCCGAACTCGATGCATTGCGCGTCGAACTCGACATCCCGGAGATGGCGCTCCCACAGCTGCGCTTTGTGCCTGTCGATGCAGTCACGTCTGGCTACATCACCGGCCTGAGCGACCGGTTGAAGTCGTCGGAGTTACTCGCCGGGTTGCGGGCACTGGAGATCATTAATCTCATCACGGACCCGGCGCCGCTCGGCGGAAACGAAGACTTCGACGCCGCCCGGCTGCCTTTTACGGACATGGTGACAGTCCAGGTGGTCGTGTTCAACGGCGGAAACTTGCCTGAGGCCAACTTGACGGTTGCGCTGACTCTGCAAAACGCTGCTTCGGGCGAGTTGATCCAGCAATCGCAGACAATCGATTTGCTTGAGGCTAATGCCCAGGGCGCCGTGAGCTTCGTCGACCTTCCCGTGGAAGCAGGCCAGCGTTATCTGATCTCGGCCCGAGCGGTGACCGAAGTGATTGACGTCGAAGCCCCGGGAGCCGAGACGCTGGAGATTTTCATCAGCCAGGACGCCCAAATACCGGACCAGTCCACCACGACGACACCCTAGGATCATGGTCCCATGATTGACGTAGACATCCTCCGAGAAGCTCCTGACGAACTGAAGGCAAACCTCGCCCGACGAAACGCTGAGGTCGACGTCGATCGACTTGTAGGGCTCGACGAAGCGGTTCGCCTGGTGAGACGCAACGCGGAGAACGCACGTGCCGAGCAGCGGGTGCTCGGAAAGCAGATCGCCTCCGCCTCGGACGCCAACCGGCCGGAGATGATCGAACGGGCCGGGGTGCTGGCCGACGAATACAAGCGCCTGTCGGCCGAAGCGGATGCCCTGGAAGCAGAGTTCAATGCGCTGTGGGTAACGGTCCCCAACCTGGCGCATCCCTCGGTTCCAACGGGCGGAAGCGACGCTGACAACGTCGAGATCAAGCAGTGGGGCACCCCGCGGGTTTTTGATTTTGAAGTCCGGGATCATCAGGACATCGGCGAGGCGTTGGGCATCATCGACGTTGCGGCTGGCGCCAAAGTGTCCGGGTCGCGGTTCGCCTATCTGAAGGGTCAGGCAGTACTGCTGGAGCTCGGCCTCGTTCGATGGGCCATGGAGCTCCTCTCCGCTGAAGGCTTTACGCCGGTCATTCCGCCCGTACTCGTACGGGAGGAGGCCCTCTATGGAACGGGCTTCTTTCCAGGAGACCGGGAACAGGTCTATTCGGTGGGCGCGGACGACTTGTTTCTGGCTGGAACTGCCGAAGTGCCGTTGGCTGCGTTGCACGCCGACGAGATTCTGACCGGCGAACTACCGATCCGTTATGCCGGGTTCTCGACCTGCTTCCGTCGCGAAGCCGGTACCTACGGCAGGGACACCCGCGGGATTTTTCGGGTGCATCAGTTCGACAAGGTCGAGATGTTCTCGTTCTGTCATCCGGACCGGTCCTGGGAAGAGCACGAGTTCCTCTTCGGCATGGAAGAGCGGATCGTGCAGGCCTTGGAATTGCCCTACCGGGTGGTCAACGTGGCGGCTGGCGACCTCGGCTCGAGTGCTGCGAAGAAGTACGACATCGAAGCGTGGATTCCATCCCAGGAGGCCTATCGCGAGATCACGTCGTGCTCGAACACGACGGACTATCAGGCTCGCCGTCTCAAGATTCGGACCAAGGACGACGAGAGCAACCGCATCATTCATACGCTGAACGGAACTGCTGTGGCAGTTGGGCGGACCATTCTGGCGATCATGGAGAACCATCAACAAGCTGATGGGACCGTGTTGCTCCCTGAAGCGATTCGTCCGTATGTCGGGTTCGACGTGCTCGGCGCCTGATCGAGTGGCTCTTCCTCGCAATTCCGACGGCGTGTTCACCGAGATCGCCGGCACCTACGACTTCATCAACAAGGTCTTGTCGTTCGGCCAGGAGCAAAACTGGCGGAAGCGAGCTATTTCCAAGCTCGCCCATGGTCGACTGCTCGACCTCGGCTCCGGCACCGGGGCTGCGCTACCGGCGCTCGGGGGCTTCGACGTAGTCGCCCTTGACCCGGAGGCGGCCATGTTGGGTATCAGTCCGATAACCCAGAAGGTGGTTGGCTACGGCGAGCGCCTTCCGTTCCCGGACGGCTCATTCGATGCGGTTTTCTCGGCTTATGTGTTTCGCAACCTGACCTCGGTTGACGACACGCTTACGGAGATCGCGCGAGTGCTTCGACCGGGAGGGAAAGCGGCGATCGTCGATCTCGGCAGACCCAGGAACCAATGGTTGGCCCGGTTGCATCGGCTGGGCTCGGCAATCGTGTTACCGACGATTGGGACCCTGGTGGGGAGCCGAGATTCGTACGGCTATCTGCACCGCTCGCTAGACAAGCTGGTGCCACCAGAAGAGCTCTACGCCGACGGACCGCTCAGGGTGGAGAGCCTTTGGCGGATGGGTACCTTCGGGTTTGTGTACGGAGTAATCCTCGTTAACGAGTGAGAGCGCCGCGTGGGCGCTCTCATATCGACCGGTTGGTTGGCTACTTCTTGGTCGCAGCCTTCTTGACGGCCGCTGACCGACCAGCGTTCTTCTTGGCCGATGCATCGTGCTGGGCGACGAGATTTGCGCCCTTGTAGGCCCTGCCAGGCTTGTGAGTAGGGGTGCCGGGGTGCTCCTGGCGCTGACGGGTAGCTTTTTGCATGGTCTTGAGAATCCTTCGTGCCGATTTTGAACTGACATACCGCCGAACGGGCGTTACTTGACGATCGTTCAGTAGAAGATAATCTACGTCGGAACTGTACGATCGTCAAGTAGTCTGAAATCGTGAATCGGCGTGATGAACTTCTCGATGCTGCCCTGCGGCTGTTCGCCGAGAAGGGTTTCGACGGGGCATCTGTGGCCGACCTGGTCGGCGAAGTCGGAATGAGCAAGGCGGCCTTCGGGTACCACCTTGAGTCGAAGGACGACCTGCTTGTCGAACTCGTCTCGCCGTTAATCGACAACCTCGAACGAACCGTTGACGCCTACCCGCGCCATCCCCGGTTTCCCGACGAACTTGCAATGATGCTGTCTGACTACATCGATGTGCTCCTCGGTCATCGGACCGTGGTCATCTGGGTGGATGGGGATAAGGCCGTTACTTCGCATGCGATCATTGGTAAGCGGCTCCGGGCGAACAACCAGGCGATGCGGCGGGCAATTCGGGGCGACAATCGGTCGTCGGTGAGTCGACTTCTGGCTGCCTCGGCTCTTGGAATGGTCTGGAGGCCCATTCGCAACCTCGTCGAAGTCGATATCGAGGAGCAGAAAGCCGCCCTCCTGAACGCAGTTCTTGTCGTGGCGAAGCAAGCCAGAGCGGCCGGTTAGATCGCGGCGAACCAGCCCATCGCACCCGCTTCGGCCATGTGATGCTGATGCGGGTGGAACATGTATCGCCCCAATTCGGGGAGGGTGAACTCGATGATGGCTCGTTCGCCTTGCCCGAACACCACGGTGTCGGTGTTAATGAACGGGGTCGAGCCGGTGCCGGTTGGAAATACGTCAAATGTTTGGGCATGGAGATGGAATGAGCCGATCGGGTCGTATTCGGTCATATTCCCCACGTACACCCGTATGGGGTCGCCGACCGGGACCTTGATCGGATACTTGGCGAAGAAGCCGGCCACGCCGTTCCAGGCATAGATCTCGTTTCGTCCGTCGTCATTGATATCCCAGCCCGACAGCGTAAGAACGAACTCGTGGGCGGGCTGTCGTCCGCCGACCGGGTCGACGATCATGGTCCCGTAGAGGCCCTTGGCAACGTGACGAGCGAGGGGCATGGTGTGGCAGTGGTACGGATGCAGCCCGGCTGGTCCTGCTTCGATCAGGTAGGTGAATTGGCCACCTGGGGGGATTGGTTCCCACCCGTCCATGAGCGGAGAATGACGGCCATGCAGGTGCAGATTGTGATTGTGGTCGGTCTTGTTGGTGACGGTGATTTCGAGCTGATCGCCCTCGGTAGCTCGAATAATCGGGCCTGGTGCCGAGCCGTTGAAGGTCCACTGCGCCATGGTTTGGCCGGCGGCAACTTCGATGTGGCGTTCCACGACGGCGAGGGAAATACTCTGCGACCCGATCTGCGCCGGGGGAGGGATCGTTATCTCGTCGAGGGCAGTTGCAGCCAACGACTCGGGGGCATCAAAGACGCCGGTGTAGCCCGGACCGGTGGCGTCGGAGCCGTACACGGCCCCCCGGGAGTCCTGAGCTGTTGCGCTGGCCGGGTCGGCGAGCGTCCCGCCAAGAAAGCCAGCGCCGAAGGCCGCCCCGCCGAGTCCCACCGATCGAAGGGCATCGCGCCTGGTGAGGCCCTGCTGGTCGTCGGGCGCGTCAGACACTTCAGACGATGCCGCCTACCAGGGCACCGATTCCGATCAGAACGAGATACGAGCCGAGTCCGCCGAGAGCAATCGAGTAGCGCTTCCACTTCGGAAGGGAACTCCCGAATAGGAAATAGGCGAGCACACCAACGAAGGGGATGAGCAGCTGCACCAGAATCCAGCCGATCGTCGCGCCTTTGGATCGCTCCTCTGACCGGGCCAGATCCCAAAGCCCGATCGCCAGCAGCGCCGCGAACAGCATGAACGGCATGAGATATGCCCAGAGTCCGAAAAATATGGACCAGGCGCCCATTGCCAATGAGAGTCCGAACACGGTGATCCCTTTCTTTTGGGTAACGGTAACGCCATCCGGAAGCTCCGGCACGGTTAGAGACTGCAGATCAAGTGGATACGAAGCGAAGACGTCGACGGCCGGACGGACGACAGCTCCGGCGCCGCCCGGCATTTGCTCCTGGGGGTCTGGTGGGGGAGTGGATCCAACTGGTGCGTTTGGCCTTGATCCGGTTCCATTCTGGGCGACCCGACCGAGCGGTTCTAGCGTGCCGGCTAGTTCGTAGAGCATCGGGAGGCGAAACCCTTCGCATGATTGGCTGAGCTCGAGCCCAACGGGCAGCGAAGTCGCGTGGGTGTTGCCTTCAAAACAATTGCCGCCGTCTGCCAAGCCGGCGAGCGCAAGGTCGGCCCGGCCACTTCCCTCGACCACGTTGTCTCTGATGATGTTGCCGCCCGAGAACCAGAAGCGCTTGTCGAGGTTTGGTGAGATCACAATGCCATTGCCGAGATGGTTGACGATCCGGTTCCTCTCCACGAGCGACGTGTTGCCGCCAGCCATGATGATTCCGTTGCCGAACGACGGCCACGTGGCGTTCTTGAATGGGACGTCTGTACGGCTGTTGTCGTGAATGAGGTTGCCGACGATGGTGATGTCGTGGAACGGGGCCAGTTCCTCGCCGTCGAGCGTATTGGGTACCAGGCCGGCACCGTTATGTCGCCAAACGGAGTTGATGAGATACATCTCCGTTGAGGCGTTGGTTCCTGAGTAGCCCATGCCGTTGTATTCGGCAACCACGTTGGTGACGATTGCGTTGCACGGATCGCATTGGCCGACATAGAACCCGGAGTCGGGCGCGCCGGAACCGAGTGAGTACTCGATGAGGCCGTCGGAGGAGTCGAACGCGTAGATCCCATAGTTGCCGGCATAGATGGTGGTCAAGTAGGACCCCCGGAAGCCGGTGACTCCGGTCCAGAACACGCCGTTTCCGACCGGGTTGATGACGGTGAGGTTCTCGACGGCGACGCCATCGGCCGTTATCAGGATGCCGTTCGAGCGGACTTGTTCTCCGTCGATCACGGTGGTGTTGCGATCTTCTCCTCGGATCACCAGGTTCTCCGTGGTGACGGCGACCTCTTCGCGATAGGTGCCCGGCGCAATGAGAATGAGATCGCCCGGACCGGCGGCGTCGACGGCCGATTGTATGGTCGGATAGTCAGCCGGGACGTTTCGGGTGATCCCGGAAGCCGCCGCCGACTGGTCTGTTGCCACCGGTGCAATCGCGTCCACAGGGGTCTCAGCGCCGGGTTCTTGAACAATGAGCGTCGCCACCATGCCAGTGCCATTGGCCGAGTGGAACGTGCAGACGAACAGGTATTCGCCTGCTTCGGTGAACGTGATCTCGGTCGAGTCGCCCGCGTTCATTGCCAACTGACCGAAGCTGGTTTCGGTGGACCAGGCGCCGCCCGAATCGACCGCATTGTGAATGTTGCGGCCCTCGTTGACGAATGTGACTGTGGTCCCGACGTCCACAACGTATACGTCCTGATCGAAAACGTTGTCTCGCATCACGACCGTGTCTTGCTGGCTTTGGGGTGAGGCCTGGTTGTTGCCGCAGGCGGCGAACGGCAGCAGGAGCAGTACCCACAGAGGCCAGGAGCGTTTCACGATCGGGAGACTAGCGGCCGAAATTCGCCGACTCGGACGGTTGCGGATTGTTAGCTTTTCGTCATGCTCGCTGATTTACCTTCAATCGACTCGGTGACGTGGCGGCCGCTGGAACGCACGGATGCGACCCTTTGTACTGACCTCTGGAACGCTTGCTTTGAGTTCGATGGCGGCTATCGCATGGTCGAGGAGGAGTGGGTCCAGGAGTTGAGCGACCCTGATGATGACCCCGCTCAGGACGGGGTGATCGCGATCCACGATGACGGGTCCCCGGTGGCGGTCGCTTTTGTACAGATTCCCCCGGCCACCTTCTTGTGGCGGGCGGCGGGATGGGGAGACGTCCGACCCGATTATCGGGGACTAGGAATCGGCTCGGCCGTCCTGGGTTGGCGAGAGGCGAGGGCCACCCAACGTTTGGTTGCGATGCCCGATGATCTCCCCAAGTTCCATTGGGAGACCTTCTACGACACTCAACACAAGCAGATCGGATTCATTGCCGACCGCGGCTATCGGCCCGTGCGACATTGGTTCGAAATGGTCAGGGATCTATCGCAGCCGATCGCACCGGTGGCCCTCGACCCGGCACTGACACTGGTTGCCTACGAGTCCTCCATGGCCGAGGCCGTTCGACAGGCGAACAATGATTCGTTTCGAGACCACTGGGGCTCCCAACCCATCCCGCCGGAGCGGTGGGAGCGGCACTACGTAGGTGGCGAGTCGTTCCGAGGCGATTTGTCCGGGGTGGTTCTGCACGATGACGAGGTCGCCGGTCTGCTCATGGCCGGCTGCTTTCCGCATGACTTCGAGGACAAGGGACGCACCGAGGTTTGGGCCGACATCATCGGCACCCGCCGCGACTACCGCAATCGGGGGATTGCTTCGGCTTTGATTGTCGACTGGATGGAGCGAGTCGCCGCGGCTGGCTATCAGTTCGCCATTCTCGGCGTCGATTCAGCCTCAAGAACCGGGGCGCTGGGGTTGTACGAGCGCCACGGGTTTCAGATGGATAAGTCGTCGACCAGCTATGCGAAGCCGGTGGATGGCACCGATTGGTCGGCCCTGGATTTGCCGTGAGCCTCAGCGTGCTCGAAAGGCTTCGAGCACCCGGGCGGCCTGGGTTACCGAATCCAGCGTGATCGGGTCGAGGACGAGTTGCACATGACTGATTCCGGCTGCTTCCCATTGGTGCAGCCAGTCCGCCAGCTCGGCCGTCGACCCGGTCAGTGGCCTGGCTTCAAACTGCGGTTCTGCCTGCATGCGGCCCTCACCACCGGGGAACTGCATCAAGATCGCGGCCGTCATTTCAACGTCCGCCGGGTCCCGTCCCGCCGCGGAGAGGATCTCTGAAACGTTTTCAAGAAGTGGTGGAAGTCCATCTGGTCGATTGGCATACCAGGAGTACCAGGCGTTCCACATGGTCATGTACGGAGCGGTGATGCCGAGCACCCGGGGTCCGACCGAACCGATAAGCAAAGGCAACCTGGTGGTCGGTCCGGGCGGGAGTAGGACGCACTGTTCGACGTCGTAGAACTCGGAATGGTGGGTGACTTCCTCGCCGTCGAGTAGTCGGCGGATGATGTCGAACGCTGCTTCGAACCGACTGGCGCGGCGGTCATATGGGAAGCCGAAAGCCTCGTATTCGGTCTCGTTCCATCCGGCTCCCAATCCAAGGATGAATCGACCCTGGGATATTTCGTCGAGGGTCGAAGCTTTCTTGGCCAGCATGGCGGGAGCATGGAACGACGTGGCGGCGACCAGTGGGCCAATCTCGACGCGTTCGGTGATAGCGGCGGCGGCGGCCATTTGCGACCAGGCTTCCCAGGGACCATGAGCACCGCGAGCGTCGGTGCGGTACAGCAGATGATCACCGACCCAGATCGAGTCGAACCCGGCATCTTCGACGAGACGGCACATCCGGGCCAGTTCCGGCCATCGGACTTCACGTTCCACCTCTGGAAGCTGGACGCCTATCTTCATGTGACGAGCGCCTGAGCGGCGACGATTGACTCACGGAGTATCGCGACGATCTGATCCAGGTCGGATTCGGCGATGGTCAACGCGGGTGACATGACGTTGAGATTGCCAATCGGCCGAACGATCAGACCCCGCTTTTGGGCTTCGCTGGCGACGAGCTTGCCAATGTCGATGCCGGTTGGGAAGGATGCCTTGGTCTCCTTGTCGGCCACGAACTCGACGCACGTCATCAGATGGGAACCGCGAACGTCGCCGACGATGGCCAGGTCCGACAAACTTGCTAATTGCTCCATGAAGTATGGCCCGGTCTTGCGGACCCGCTCAAGAATGCCTTGCCGCTCGATGATCTCGATGTTCTTAAGCGCCGCCGCGCATGACACCGGGTGACCGGAGTACGTGTAACCGACCCCGAAGTACCGACCGTGGCCGGGTTCTGAAATGACCTCATGGATGGCATCCGAATAGATCGTCGCTCCCAGCGGGACGTACCCGGAGGTGAGCCCTTTTGCTGAGGTGATGATGTCGGGAGTGATACCGAAGATCTTCTCTGATACAAACCACTCGCCGAGGCGACCGAAGCCCGTAACCACCTCGTCGGACACGTAGAGGATGTCCCATTCTTTGCACAGCTCCCAGATCCGACGCAGGTAGTTGTCTGGCGGTAGGACAACGCCGCCCGACCCCATGATTGGTTCGGCGAAAAACGCGCCGACCGCCCCTGGGCCACCAAGCTCGGCAACCTTCGCCTCGAACTCGGCGACGAGATCGGCTGCGAACTCAACTTCGGTGCGACCTGCGCCGTGGCGGTAGTAGTTCGGCGACTGAAGGTGGTGAACGTCGCTCATGTAATTGAAGTAGCTGGTGTGGTCGGTTGGCTTGCCGCCGATTGACACTGCCGCGTAGGTTGTCCCGTGATAGGCATCGGTGCGCGAGATGACGTGTCGTTTGTCGCGGTTGCCCCTCACGGCGTGATAGAACTGGGTGAGGCGGTACGCCGCATCGATGGCGGTCGACCCGCCAGTGCTGAAGAACGTGTGGTTGAGTCCGGCCGGGGTGAGGGTGGCCAGCTTGGCAGCCAGGTCGGCAGCCGGGACGCCCATCATGTCCCCGAACGGGTTGGCGTAGGCCAGCTTGCGCATCTGTTCCGATACGGCTTCGACCATTTCTTCTTGGGCGAGGCCAATGTTGGTGCACCACATGCCGCCGATGGCATCGAGGTACCGGTTGCCTTCGGTGTCAACCAGGTGAGCGCCATCTCCGTACTCAATGACCAGTCGGTTGTC
>JAGXFS010000024.1 GCA_024637275.1 Acidimicrobiia bacterium | reverse complement strand
GCTCGGAAGCTGTGGATTGCCTTTGGTCTGCCTTCGGATGGTCGGATCACGGTCGATCGCGGCGCCGAGGAGGCTATCCGCCAATCCGGTCGGTCCCTGCTCGGTGTTGGGGTGACCCGTTGTGATGGCGGATTTCTTGCCGGTCAAGCCGTTGAAGTCGTTGGCTCTGACGGCGGTCTCATCGCCAAGGGCATCGCCCGATTCGACGCAGACGAATTCGCCACGGCTGTCGGCGAGATGATTCATCGCGACGATCTGGTCCTGCTCGTCTGATCCTCGTGGGCGGTTATTTGCGCCAGAGATCAGGGGTGAAGAGCAGAAGGACCGGGAACACTTCGAGTCGCCCGGTGATCATCAGGAACGACAGTAACCACTTACCGACCCCCGGTATGCCTGCGTAGTTGGAAGTAGGACCGACGTCAGCCAGTCCTGGTCCGATGTTTCCAAGAGCCGATGCGACGGCCGTGGCCGTGGTGACCAGGTCCAGGTCGGCGCTGGAGTTTGAATCGATGAACGCCAGCAGGAATGTGCCAGTCATGAAGAGAAACATGTAGAACAGGAAGAACGACTGGATCGATTCGACGATATCATCAGGAACCGCCTTCTTGCCGAACCGTGTAACAAACACCCCGCGGGGATGAATGAGGCGCCGAAGGTCAGCATGGGCTGCTTTGGCCAGGGTCCCGATCCGGAACGTCTTAACCCCGCCAGCGGTTGACCCGGCCATTCCGCCGAGGAACATGAGACCGACGATGAACACCTGCAGGCCGGAGACCCACAGCGCAAAGTCGGCCGTTCCGAAGCCGGTAGTCGTGACGATGGAGATCGACGTAAACGTTCCGTCGCGAATCGTTTCTTCGGACCATCCGCCACCCGTAGCGATGAGACCTCCGACGACGATGATGATCGCCCCGATGGCGATGGCGATGTACGTCCGAAACTCTGCGGACTCGAGGAAGGCCTTCGGGCGCCTGAAACCGCGGTACAGCAAGGTAAAGGACGAACCAGCTACGAGCATAAAAAGGATGACCACCCACTGGCTATAGACCGAAAAGCTGTTCAATGACGTCGCCTCGGTCCCGAACCCTCCGGTCGACATCGTCGTAAGCGAATGAGCGATGGACTGAAACAGGTTCATATCGCCGAAGGTCAAGAACACGATCTGGGTGAAGGTGATGGCGGCGTACAACAGCCATAGCCGCTTAGCCGTCTGGCTGAAGCGGGGCGTCAACCGATCGGGGGTCGGTCCAGGTGATTCCGCCCTGGCTAACTGTACGCCACCGACGCCGAGCAACGGCAGAATGGCGACCGACAGGACGATGATTCCCATTCCTCCTACCCATTGCGTCAATGATCGCCACATGAGTAGGCCGTGCCCGAGTTGTCCGGGGTCAGCCAAAATGGAGGCTCCGGTAGTGGTGAAACCTGAGGCCGTCTCAAAGTAGGCGTTGGTCAAGTCTGGGATTGCACCGGAAAAGATGTAGGGCAGAGAGCCGAACGCACTGATGGCGAACCACGACACGCCAACGATGGCGAACCCTTCGCGACTCGTGAGCTCGCTCCCACGGCGCCCGACGTACCTCCAGAAGAAGGCCCCAACAGCCATGGTGACCGCGGCGGCCAGCACCAGCGCCCGGAAGTCTGCCCACTCCTGGTAGATGGCTGAAGTCGCGGCTGCTGGGAGTACCGCCAGGCCTGACGCACCGACCACCGCCCCAACCACGTAGGCGACCTGTCGAAGAATGAAGGTTCGGCCTCGACGGCGACCGGTTCTCGACCGACCCGTCATCCGGCGAACAGCGTTTCCACCGCTGCGATCGCCGACGGAAGCGCAAACAGGATGACCCGGTCATTCGGTTCGATGAATGTATCGCCGCGCGGCACCATCGCCGAACCGTTGCGCAGAACCCCGCCGATTACCACGCCGTCGGGAAGCGACAAGTGCGCAACCTGCTGACCCGACGCTTTCGACGTAGCCGTGACCTCAAGCTCGATGGCCTCGGCATCGGTGTCGCTGAATGTGGCGACGGAGTGAATCCGACCGCGTCGCACGAATTGCAAGATGGAATTGGCGGCGGCCAAACGGGATGAAATGACCGCGTCGATGTCGACGTCCCCGAGCAGGCCGGTAAGTGCCTGGTTGTTCACTCTGGTTACGGTAGTTCCGGCCCCCAGTGCCCTGGCCAGGAGACAGGCCAGGATGTTGGTTTCGTCCCACCCGGACAGGGCCAGGACGGCGTCGGAACGAGTCAGGTTGAGCGAGTCCAAGACCGCCGGGTCGGTAAGTTCACCGCAGGTGATCATGGCCCGGTTGAGACGCGACGCAAAGACGCGGCACCTACTTCGATCAGGATCAACCATGGCGACATTCATGCCCTCGGCCAGGAGGCGCACGGCGGTGACTTCGGCCAGGTGCGTCGAGCCAAGGATGACGGTGCGGGTCACATGTCGGGTGCTCAGGCCCCACAGGTCGGTTGCGTTGTCGACATTGCCGCCGGTGACCATCATCAACATGTGGTCTCCAGGGAGCACCACGGTTTCGCCGTGGGCAATGATGGTCTTTTGATGGCGGACGATGATGGCTCCGACCCAGTCGAAATCGGTTACTTCCGCTCGCACTTTGGCGAGGGTGCGACCGGCCAGGGGGCTACCCGACTGGACGGTGCCACCGACGAGGATGAGCTTCCCTTCGCCGAACTCGATGAGTTCTGAGACACCACCCTGTCGAACGAGATGAAGAAGTTCCTCGGCGGCCGACTCAGCAGGGTCGATGACGACGTCGACGTTCAGTCCGGTCAGACCTTCGCGCAGTCCGGGGTCCTCGACGCGGGCGACCGTGCGGGCAGCTCCGAGTCCGTGGGCGGTGTGGCAGGCCAACAGGTTAACGCCGTCGTTGTTAGACACAGCTATGAGAAGGTCGGCAGTCCCGACTCCTGCCTCTTCGAGAATGGCGGGACTGGCGCCGTTCCCGGAGATCACGAGCACATCGAGAGATGCCTGGCTCTGTTCAGCCCGCCCGTCCTCGCTTTCGATGACGACGACGTCCTGACCCTCGGTAGAGAGCCGCTGGGCGAGGTAGGAACCGACGGCGCCCGCCCCAACGATCACGATTTTCACGGTACTTCTTCCGTTGCGTTTTGTGCGGCGCCAGATTAGACCGAACTGGCCGTATGCGACCGCTATTGGAGGTTGGTGCGGCGCGGTGCGTGTGTCGGTACAATCTTCGCTATGCACCAAACCTCTTTGTCAACCCCCGGCGAGGTTTCTGACGCGCTCAAGTCGGTCGACTATCTCTCTAACCCCACCATCTCGCAAACGGTGTTTCTTGCGGAGCGTTTGTCGAAGCCGGTCCTCGTGGAAGGTCCGGCCGGAGTTGGAAAAACAGAACTCGCCAAGGCACTCGCCAAAGTCCACAACCGTCGGCTCATCCGATTGCAGTGCTACGAGGGACTTGACGAGGCCAAGGCACTGTACGAATGGAACTACAAGAAGCAGTTACTCCGTATCCAGGCGGACCAGGGTGCCGACTGGCAGGCGATCGAAGACAACATCTTTGGTGAGTCGTTCCTGCTCGCCCGGCCGCTCTTGGAGGCGATCACTGCCACCGAACCGGTGGTTCTCCTCATCGACGAGGTTGACCGGGTGGAGGTAGAGACTGAAGCCCTACTCCTCGAGGTTCTGTCCGACTTCCAGGTCTCGATCCCCGAACTGGGAACGATCCAGGCGGCCACCGAACCCATCGTCATCCTGACCTCCAACAACACCCGTGAGCTGTCTGAGGCACTCAAGCGCCGGTGCTTGTTCCTGCACATCGGCTACCCGACCATCGATCGTGAGAAGGAGATCATCCTCGCCCGGGTCGAAGGAATCACTGACCATTTGGCTGATCAGGTGGCCAGGGTCGTTCGGTCGGTGCGAGGACACCAGTTGCGTAAACCCCCATCGGTGTCCGAGACACTCGACTGGGCCAGGACCCTCATCGAACTGGGGGTTTCGGAGGTCGACGCCGCTGCGGTGCGGGACACGCTTAATGTGTTGTTGAAGTATCAGACCGACATCGAGGCCGTGCGAGCTTCTTATTCAGGCCCGGATCCTGACGACCCCTTGAGTTCTTAGTGCTGATCGACGTCCTCGGAGGCTTCATCCAGGAGTTGCGAACCGCCGGCATCCCGGTGTCGATGGTGGAGGCGATCGACGCCATGGAAGCGCTCCGACATACTGACGTCGGCGATCGCCCGGCGTTCAAAGCTGCTCTCGGTGCCACGCTCGTCAAGAACGTCCGGCACTATGAGGCTTTTGACGTGGCCTTTGAGGTGTATTTTGCGTTGAGTCGGACCATGCCGGGAACGTCGGGCGACGAATCAAACACCGGTACCGCCGATGGTGCTGTTCATGGCGGCGGGGGAGAGGCCGATCTGGACGAGCTCCTGCAAGCCCTCGCCAGGGCTCTGACGGCCGACGATACGGGGGCGCTTCAGATGCTTTCCCGACAGGCGGTTACTCGGCTGGCCGGCATGGAGCCGGGCAGGCCGGTTGGTGGTACCTACTATCTGTACCGGACTCTCCGTCAGCTCAACATCGAGGAGCTTTTTGATCAGCTCGTCGCCCAGGCGCTCGCCGGAGCGGCCGAACCGCTCAGCGAATTCGACGAACGGCTGATTCGTGAAGAGATGCAAGAGCGCGTCGACCGGTTGCGCGACGAGCTTGAGGCCGAGATCCGGCGCAGACTGGTGGCCGATCGTGGGGCGGAAGCGGTCGCCAAGACGCTTCGCAAGCCCTTGATCGAAGACACCGAACTCATGCACGCCACCCGGGCCGACCTCGTGCAACTGGAACACGTCATTCAGCCACTGACCCGCAAGCTGGCTGCCCGCCTGGCCCGCCGTCGCAGGCTGCGGCGCGATGGGCGCCTTGACTTCCGCCGAACGGTGCGCCGCTCGTTGGCAACCGGGGGCGTACCGATCGAACCCCAATTCCGAGCTCCCAAGCCTTCAAAGCCGGAGGTGTTCTTGTTGTGCGACATCTCCGGTTCGATGGCGACCTTCGCCAGGTTCGCGCTCCAGTTCGTCTACGCCATGTCCAACGAGTTCTCCAACCTCCGGGCCTTCGCATTCATAGATGCCCTCGACGACGTGACGGACTTCTTTGACCGTGACACCGAGTTCGCCGGAGTACTCCAGCGAATTTCCACCGAGGCCGAAGTGGTCTGGCTCGATGGCCATTCTGACTACGGTCGCTCGCTCGAACAGTTCTGGACTCGATACGGCCAGTCGCTCACGGCCAAGTCAACGGTGATCATCACGGGCGACGCCCGGTCGAACTATCGCGACCCGCAGGCAGAAGTGCTCGGACAGGTCCGTGATGTCGCCAAAGCGGTGTACTGGCTCAACCCCGAACCGCGGTCGTACTGGAACACCGGCGATTCGGTCATGGGCAAGTACGCTGTATCCTGCGATGAAGTGTTTGAGGTGCGTAACCTTCGGCAGTTAGAAAAATTTGTCGAATCGATCGCTCAGCAACATCATGGTCGCGTGCGATTGCGAAAAGTGGGCTAAATTGGTCTCCGGGCCAACCCGGACCAAACGACCGACACAGCATTGTGCTGTGAACGCAAGGAGACAGATGGGACAGCGTGTCCTGGTGGTAGAAGATTCAGCGGTGATCCGTCGTCTCATCGAGGTGTGCCTGCGCCCTGCCGACCTGGAAGTTCTCATGCGCGAAGACGGTCCCAGCGGCCTCGCTGCTGCGCAGAGCGAAAACCCCGACTTGCTCGTCCTCGACATCGGACTGCCCGAGATGGACGGATGGCAAGTGCTCGACCACTTGAGATCACTGCCCGAAACCCGGTCGTTGCCAGTGCTCGTACTCACCGCCCACGCCGAGGAGGAGTCCCGCCGGCGTGCAGATGAAGGTGGAGCTGACGCGTTTGTCACGAAGCCTTTTCAGCCCAATGACTTCCGGCAAGAAGTTCTCAGTTTGTTGGCCCGCCCCCGCAAGTAGATCTTGGAGTAATTCCATCTCCTGAGGTAACATTCCTTTTTTGGAACGTTCCCATCCCTGGAGTTTTTTGTGACTATTCGTGTAGCTATTAATGGATTCGGTCGGATTGGCCGACTGGCCATGCGGGTTGGATGGTCGAACCCCAATATTGAGTTTGTTGCCGTCAACGATCTGGTTCCGGCCGACGGTCTCGCGTACCTCTTCGAATACGACACGGTGCACGGCCGATTTGGATCCTCCGTCGAAGTCGCCGACGGTAACCTCGTAATCGACGGCAAGACCGTTCGGGCCTTCTCGGAGCGGAACCCTGAGGACCTGCCGTGGGATGAATTGAAGATCGACTACGTCATCGAATCGACCGGGATTTTCACTGACTACGACGGAGCCAGCAAACACCTGGCCGCCGGAGCCAAGCGGGTCATCCTGTCGGCGCCCACGAAGTCGCCCGACAAGGTTCGGACCTTCGCCTACAAGGTAAACCACACCGAGATCGATCCAGAGACAGATGTCATCATCTCGAACGCGTCGTGCACCACCAACTGCCTCGCACCACTGGCCAAGGTACTCAACGATGAATTCGGCATTGTGGAAGGGCTCATGACGACCGTCCATTCGGTCACTGCCTCCCAGCCGACTCAGGACTCCCCATCGAAGAAGGATCTGCGAGCAGGCCGCAACGGGTACTCCAACATCATTCCGGCCTCGACTGGAGCTGCCAAAGCGGTCGTCCTGACGCTGCCCGAACTCGAAGGCAAGCTGGACGCGATGGCTTTCCGGGTACCTACCCCCGATGTCTCGGTCGTCGACCTGACCTTCCGGACCGAGAAGAAGACTTCGCTTGCCGAGATCAACGCCGCCATGAAGAAGGCCGCCGAAGGCGAAATGGCGGGAGTTCTCGAATACACCGAGGATCCGATCGTGTCATCGGACCTAATCGGGAATCGGCATTCGTCGATCTACGACGCCAATGCCGGTATTGAACTCAACGACCAGTTTTTCAAGGTGATCTCCTGGTACGACAACGAGATCGGCTACTCGGCTCGTCTCATCGACATGTTGGAGTACCTCGGGTCGCTCGACGATCT
>JAGXFS010000184.1 GCA_024637275.1 Acidimicrobiia bacterium | reverse complement strand
CTCGACCTGAGCCTCGGCCACGATTTCATCGGCGGTGCGCTGAGCGACCACAAAGGCCCGCCGCATGGCTTCTTCGGTTTCACGGTTCGCCTGGAGTTGCTCTTCAAGCACCGAAACCCGTTCGTCAGCGTCCCGTAGGCGTTGATCGTATTCCTTCATCGACGACACGACCTCGTCGAGGAAACCGTCTACCTCACCCTCGTCGTAGCCACGTAGAGAGACGCGGAACGTTTGCTGGGTTACGTCAATTGGGCTTAAAGGCATGTGTCAATCTCCATGGTCAAGATCATAGCCAGGGCTTGCTACCAGTGTGTGCAAGTCAACAACCGATCAGCTGCTGAAGAATATTCAGTCCGATGATCACGATTAGGGGACTCAAATCGAGCATCGCCGAGCCGATCCGGATTGGCTTAATCACCATTCTTATGCGAGCCAGCACCGGGTCGACGATTCGGCTGAGCATGCGCCAGAGACGACTAGCAACATGATCCGACGCCAGCCGTCCAATCGTCACCACGTAGGAAAGAACGATCGAGACGATCATTACACCGATGTACGCCGATGCCGCGTAGCAAACGTATTGCAGCACTAGATATCGGGGTCGAGGTCAAAGAGTCCAAGGGAAGCCAGTCGCCGCTTCTCGTCGCGTCCGATCGAAACGCGCGGCGGCGAGATCAAAATGACGCCGTTGCTGATTTTGCGCATCGACCCATCGAGCGAGTAGGTGAGCCCCGTCGAGAAGTCGATGATACGGCGCACCATTTCCGGTTCGGTACTCCGCAGATCCAATACGACCGGTTCCCGGTCACGAATTCGATCTGCGAGGATTTTGGCGTCGTCAAAATCGGACACGACCACAATGTGACTCGTACCGTCGGGACTCGACATCGGTCGAACCGCTGCGAGGTCACCACGATCTGATGCCGATCGACGCGCCGATGGTGGCGGTTCAACTCTACGGCCAATGACTTCGCCTGGAGCGGTAATCGGAGCGGGTCGCCCACTTCCTCCGACCCGGGCGTTCGGGCGAGAAACGGTGCGCTCGGCACGGGGGGCGGTCTCCACATGTCGTGGGCCGGCAGCTATTTCTTCGTCCGGCAACTGATCGGTATCAACCAATCCGAGCCACACAAGACCTTTTTGAAACACAGAAGCCACGTAGGACCTCCCCTCATTTACGTCGTTCTAGCCCCAAAGATAGCCGAGCCAACGCGGATAATCGTCGCACCTTCCTCGATCGCTACCTCGAAGTCTTGAGACATCCCCATCGAAAGCTCGACGAGGTCGGGTCGATCGAGTTGGTCACGGAGTTCCCGCAGCGTTTCAAACCACCGTCGGGCCTCGTCAGGAACGGTCGCCGGCGGCGGTATGGCCATCAACCCACGGACGCGTACCCCAAGAGATTCACAAACACCCAGGGCCTGTTCTGCTTCACCGACTTCGAACCCGTGCTTGGTCGCCTCAGCGCCCAGTTTGATCTGAAGCAGTACCGGGGGGGCTTGACCTGGTCCCTTCATCCAGGCGTGCGCCAATTCAAGCCGATCCAGACTGTGGAGGAGCGACACCGCGGGACGGACCTGGCGCACTTTGTTGCGCTGTAGCGGGCCGATGAAGTGCCAGTCGACATCGGGGCCGATCAAGTCGTACTTGCCCGACAGTTCCTGTGCCCGGCTCTCACCAAAGGCGCGTTGACCTTGGTGGTAGATGGCCCGCACAGCCTCCACAGGGTGACCCTTGGAAACGGCGACGAGTTGCACACGATCCCGGGGCCGGCCTGCTCGGACGCAGGCATCGGAAATCCGTTGTTCGACTTCTCCGAGGCCCGTCATCCAATCCACCCGACCGACGCCATCCGTACGGTTCGGTCACCGTTTCGAAACGAGAAGTAGCGATCGTCACATCGGGTGCACCCACCGTAGGCTTCAAAGCTCAGCCCGGGTAGGCGTCGCCGCGCTTCCCCGATGAGATCGACAGACACAGTGCCCCAGGAGGTCGTACCGAGCGATTGCGAGAACTGATCCGCCACTTCCGGGCCTACTTCAAAGCAGCACGCCCGGATCGCTGGCCCGACGATCGCTCGCATTGGGGCTCCTCCGAGCACGGTCATGATCTCCCTGGTCGCCTCAAGTACACCGGCGTTGAGGCCGCGCCAACCGGCGTGGGCGACTCCGACCGCCCCTTCGCTCTCGAAAACGACGCCGAGACAATCAGCCGTGAAGATCGCAAGCGGCAAACCAGGCGTACCCGTCACAAGGGCATCAGCTTCACCGCTGACGCCCGGTCCCGAAACGGTCAGAACATCTGAGCCGTGGACCTGATTCACCGTCGCCCAGGCCGGACTGAACCCATGCGCCAGGCTAAACGGGTGGCGGTCACCGGATCGGAGATCCCCTTCGCCAGCTGTCGAGAAGGCGTGTTGCGCGACCTTATCCCTGGACAAAACTCGGAATCTCGAAGTCACCGTCGTCGGACTTTGGGCGACTCGCTGACGGGGTGAAGCTTCCCGACGCCAGGCCGCGTTGACGGTTGCTCTTGCCGTCGAATCCGGCAGCGATAACGGTTACGCGCATATCCTCGCCCAGGGCATCGTCGATGATGGCCCCAAAGATGATCTCGGCCTCGGTATCGGACGACTCAGCAACCACGGTCGCTGCGGCGTTTACTTCGTGGAGCGTCATCGACGACGGTCCGGCGATTGATAGCAACACACCTCTCGCCCCGTCCATCGACGTTTCAAGGAGCGGCGAAGCTATAGCTCGAGCCGCAGCCTGACTGGCCCGGTCGTCACCGGTTGCTTGACCGATGCCCATCACCGCGGTTCCGGCGTCCTGCATGATCGTCTTGACATCTGCGAAGTCGACATTGATGAGCCCCGGCGTGGTGATCAGATCGGTGATCCCCGCCACACCCGATGTGAGGATTTCGTCGGCCATCTGGAATGCTTCGATAATCGGCATCTTCGGATCGGCCACCTCGAGCAGCCGATTGTTCGGGATCACGATGAGCGTGTCGACTGCCTCACGAAGATTCTGAATGCCTTGCTCGGCCTGCAGTGAACGACGTCGACCTTCAAAGCCAAATGGACGAGTCACAACTCCCACGGTCAAAGCACCGAGGCTGCGGGCGACATCGGCAACCACCGGAGCGCCGCCGGTCCCGGTTCCGCCACCTTCACCGGCCGTCACAAAGACCATGTCCGCACCCTTGATGACTTCTTCAAGTTCTTCGCGATGGGCTTCTGCGGCGGCTCGTCCAACTTCGGGGTTGGCCCCGGCACCGAGGCCCCGGGTGATATCGCGGCCCAGGTCGAGCTTGACGTCGGCATCGGACATGAGGAGGGCCTGAGCGTCGGTGTTGACTGCGATGAATTCGACGCCGCGAATGCCTGCCTCGATCATTCGGTTGACGGCATTAACGCCGCCACCTCCTACGCCGACAACCTTAATAACGGCGAGGTAATTCTGTGGTGAACTCATGATGTTGTGTCTCCGGAGAAGCGGGGTTCAACCTCAACCTAACCCCTAATCTTCATAACGTAAAGCGTCTAAAACTAACCCTCTACTAGAGCTTTAGGGATCGGTGGTCGGCGGCGTTGTTGCACCTTCTGGTAGCAATACCGTCGGGCGGGTCGGAGCGATTACGTTGATCATTGAGCCGGTCGGTTGCCCCTCAAGGAGCACCGCGTCTAGGGAACGGGCCTTTTGCTCCATCTCGGTGGGACCCCCGAGCCGTACCGTATAACCATCCAGCTCGGCCCACAGTTCACCGTCGGTTTGGCTGATGACGGCGAACGGACCTTGCCAGGCGCTCAAGAACCGTATGCCGGCGCGATCGAGTGGATCCGTGATCACGTCCCCGACTACCCCTGGTGCGGCCGAGGCAAGAACCTTCCCTGATGGTGAGATGTCGAGGTCAGTGGCCGCACCCAGGATGGTTCCGTCCACCGCCACCGCTACATCACCGGACCGGTGCTCAACGATGGCGGTTGCACGCCTTTCAAGCACGATAACTTCGATCGTGTTGGGAAAGACCTTACTGACGGCGACGTCAGCTACCCAGGGGCTGGTCCTCAACGACTCCTCAGCTGCGACGGCGTCGACAAGTAATAACGGATCGCCTCGTTCGAGACCACCGACGGCCAACAACCGCTCAACCGGAGTGCGGGTTGCTCCGTCGATGGCGATCTCTTTGACGGCGAGCGCGGGAGATTGCACGATCCATGCACCGCCAGCGACGGCGGCGACAAAAGCCAGCAGCCACACCAAACGGCGGGCGCTGCTCCGTGACCGGTTGGCTTGTACCTTGCGCCGCCGCTCCTGGATTCGGGGATCCACGGACTGGTTCATCAGTCGAAGCCTACGAAAACCATCTCAGGTACCAATTGGATACCGGTACGATCGTGAACCGTCGATGCAACGAGGTCAACAAGGCCGCGAATATCGCTAGCGGTGGCGCCCGGCTCGGCAACGAAGAAGTTGGCGTGCTTCGTCGAAACCGAAACTTTACCGAGACGGGTTCCCTTGAGGCCGAGATCATCGATGATCCGCCCGGCCGCATCATCGGCGGGATTCTTGAACACGCTTCCCGCGTTGTGGGTTCCTCCTGGCTGATGATCGCGTCGCCAGCGCGTGATGGTGCGCATTTCTGTCTCGAGGTCCTTCGTGTCTCCGCTGGACCCGACAAATGACGCCTCGACGACTACCTCGTGCGCCGCAAGATTCGACATTCGGTAGCTGTAGTCCAGAGCGCTAGGTAACTTCTCGACACGTTCGCCAGAGCGAACGTCCCAGACTGAAACCGTCTTCACCATGCTGGCCGTGTCACTTCCGAAGCAACCGGCGTTCATCCGCACAGCACCACCGACTGACCCCGGTACCCCGACCATCCAGGAGAAGCCGCCGATGGACGCTTTCGCGGCTGCTCGCGCCACTGCCGGCAATGGGGCGTTCGCCCCCGCCGTTACGACCCGGTCGGGCCCAATGGCGATGAGCGAAAATTCGTTCCCAAGTCGGATCACCAGGCCAGGGAACCCGTCGTCCGCAACAACCAGGTTGGACCCCCGACCGATCACCACCACCGGCCCCGGGTAAGGCCCGAGCGATTCGAGGTCCGTGAGCGTCTCAGCGTTGAGTAGCCAGCGGGCCGGTCCGCCCACCTTGTAGGTCGTGAATGGAGCCAGGTCGACGAATTCGGCCACTTTCCCTGCTTTGACCAGATCAGTCAGCAAGCCGCTCAACCTCTGCCAGCAGTACGGCGAGTTCGTGAGGAACCGTCGTGATATCGCCCGCTCCCATCGTCAACACGAGATCGCCGTCAGTGACTCGCTCCGCGAGAAATTGGGCAAGATCCGCCCGATGGGCGACGTAATCAACCTTGCCCCCCAAAGCGGCCGTGGCGGAATCGGCGACGAGTCGACCGGTCACACCAGGCAGGGGGGTTTCACGGGCGGCGTACACGTCAGTGACGACGATTCGGTCGGCCGAAGCCAGAGCGAGACCGAACTCACGCGAGAATCGAGCGGTACGCGAATACAGATGCGGCTGGAACACGGCCCAAATGTCCTGCCAGTCCCCCTGCCTTGCAGCTCGCAAGTCGGCCGCCACTTCCGTTGGATGATGGGCGTAGCTGTCGATCATCGTGACGCCCGCCACCGTTCCCCGGTGCTCGAATCGCCGACGTGTGCCGGTGAATCTCGCCAGAGCCCGGGCGGCGCGAGTCGCGTCGTAGCCGACCTCCGCCAGCATCGAAAGGACCCCGGCGGCGTTGTACACATTGTGCAATCCCGGAACCGAGACCGATACCGGGATGATCGCACTGCCCGACCGAAGGGTGAAGGCCGTTGCGGACGGGGAAGCAAGCACGTCCCCGATAATCCAATCGGCACCGTCGGCCTGTCCATAGGTGATCGCTCCGGTGCGATCGGCGAGCCGTCGACCACCCGGATCGTCCCGGTTCACGGTCACAGGACCGGACGTATCTCGGACCACCTCGGCGAAAGCGTCCTCCAACGCGTAAAGCGTCTTGTAATGGTCGAGATGCTCTTCTTCGACATTGGTGACAGTCAGACTGGCAAGGTGCATCGACTGGAAAGTTCCGAACGCCTCATCGGCCTCGACTACGAGAAGCTCACGATTGCCAAGATGGGCATTGGTCTGTAGATCGGTCAACGTGCCACCGACGAGAAAAGAAGGATCCTCATCGAGTGCCCGAAGGCAGGCGATCAGCATCGCCGTTGACGTGGTCTTGCCGTGTGTACCGGTCGCGCCAAGGGTTCTGAACAACCCGGTTAGCGCGTCAAGCAACTGCGGTCGCCGCCATCGCAGGATGCCCTGCTCTTTCGCCGAGGTCCACTCCGGGTCGTGCTCAGGGACAGCCGATGAGGCGACGACCAGACCAGCCGCACCGATCCGCAATGGGTCGGATCCTTCCCATACCTCGATCCCCGCATCAGTCAGCGGATCGAAGGCAGGACCGCGACGGAGGTCCGAGCCGGTGACCCGGTGTCCCAGCTGGGACAGGAGCTTGGCCAGGCCGCTCATACCCGCCCCGCCCACGCCGATGACATGGACGGCGTCGGCGATCTTATCCATGGACGGCAACCATTTGGCGGGCGATCTCGTCGGCGGCTCCAGGACGACCAAGCGCCCTGGACCGGTCAGACATTTCCTCGAGAAGCTGAGGGTCGCCGATCATGCGGGCAACCTGATCTGGTACCGCGTCGATATCGGCCTGTTGTATGACGACCGCTCCCCCGGACGCCTCAACAAAGCGTGCCGTCGCCAGCTGATGGCCCTTACTTCCGAAGTCACCTGGCACCAGAACCGCTGGTGTTCCGGTGGCGGTGATTTCGGCGACCATGCCCCCGGCCCTCGCCAGCAGTAGGTTTGAAGCAGCAAAAAAGAGTTCCATGGATGTCTCGAATGCTACGACCTTCCAGGGTATTTCTTGAGGATTCGTCAGCCGCCCAACCGCCTCGGCGTGGAGTGTCCCCGTGAGATGAACGATCTGAATCGGCGGACCGGACCACCCGACGACCATCGTGTGCACGACTTGGTTGAGAGCTCCGGCACCCAGGCTGCCACCCACCACACCGAGCACGGGCAAGTCAGGGTCCAGTCCATAGTGGGCCAGAGCGCGTGCATGCAACGCCCCACGATCAAAGTCGACAAAGGGAGTCCTCAGCGGATTCCCGCAGTAGACGCCTCGCGGCAGGCCTTCTGTGTCGGGAAACGACGTAAAAGCCACCACGGCCTTGCGACTCATCAGCCGATTGGCCAAACCGGCGTGAGCATTCTGTTCATGCAGGAAGTAAGGAACGGAAGCACGGTGTGCCGCCCACCCAGCGGGCACGGTGACATAACCGCCCGTCGCAACCAGAGCACCGACGTTCCGGCGGACCAGCTCATTGCGGACCATCCGGCTGGCATCTCGCACCACAAGCGGGATGCCAAAGTTGGCTAGTGCGAACGAGCGTTTCAGTCCACGAAGTTCAACTCGAACGAAATCGTAACCCGCGGCTGGCACGGCTTCCGCCTCGAAACGGTCACCACCGAAGAAGACGATATCGGCTCTCGCCACGCCTGCCCGTTCCAACGCTTCTGCAATAGCCAGACCCGGGAACACGTGACCACCCGTGCCGGCTGCCGCAATTGCATAGGTCATCGGGTGGTGGGCATCCCGCCAGCACGACCCTGCATGGCGATGTTGATGAGGACACCAGCACTGGCCATTGCCATGACGATGGCGGTACCGCCGTACGACACGAAGGGAAGGGCAATACCCGAAATTGGCAAAGCTCCGACCACGCCACCGACGTTCACCAGCGCCTGGGCACAAACCCAAGCGGTGATGCCGACGGCCAGAAGACGACCGAAGCTATCGCGAGCCCTTAGCGCCGTCACCGCACCCAGGAGCGCCAACAAGGCGAGTAGCGCCAGGACAAACACGGCTCCGGCGAATCCCATTTCTTCGCCGATAATCGCAAAAATGAAGTCGGTATGCGCGTTCGGGAGGTACAGCCATCTGGCCCGGCTCTGGCCGAGTCCAATGCCAAATAGGCCACCCGTCCCCAGCGCATTCAGGCTTTGGTTGAGCTGCCAACCCGTCCCGAGAACGTCCGGGTCGGCCGCCATAAACGAGGTGATCCTCGCCAAGCGGTAGGGCTGACTCACCGCCAGCAGCATCGATCCGGCGATCCCTGCCAAGACCGTTACGCCTACGAACCGAAGGGGTGTAACGGACGCAACGATGATCGATAGACCCGCCACGACGATGACGAGCGCGGTTCCAAAATCCGGTTCCAGGATGAGCAGTGTCGCGGTAAGCCCGATCGTGAGCGCCACCGGCACAAAGAAGTGACCGAACTCACCAAGCAGCTTCCGTTTCTTGGTGAGGATCGAAGCGAGCATCACCGGTAAACCGAACTTGGAAAGCTCCGATGGTTGAAATCCGACCGGACCAATCTCGATCCAGCGAGTCGCTCCCCCAGCTTCATTTCCGATAAATAGGACCGCCACCAATCCGGCGACCGAAACGAGATAGATCCATGGCGCGAATTTCGCATACCACTGGTAAGGCGTCTTAGCGGCCGCGACCATGACAACGATTCCGATCGCAACCCACATCGCTTGGCGCTTAAAGAAGTAGATCCGTTCCAGGTCGGTATCGAGAGCTTTCACCGACGAAGCCGACAGGGTCGCGCCGAGACCGATGACGACCAACAGACCGACGATCGCAACGATAAACACGGACACCCGGTGATTGGCCATGGTCGCGTCAGCGCGTTTGCGCGCTGACTGTCGAGCTCTGGTTATGGACGTAACTACGGCAGTCATGCGGTTGCTCCCTGGAATGTCTCGACGGCGGCCTCAAACGCATCGCCACGCGCTTCATACGATGAAAACATGTCGAAGCTGGCACAACCAGGGGCCAGCAAAACGGTGTCACCGGACTTTGCCACGGAGGCAGCCACGGCGACGGCTTCGTCCAAAGATCCAACCAATCGCCCATCGCCAGTCCACATCGACATGAGTTGTGGTCCGGCTTCACCGAGCGTGATGAGGTAACGAATCGATCCAACTTCGGTCATTGGTTTGAGATCGAGACCCTTATTTCGCCCCCCGGCAATGAGCACGACCGACGGATACGCCTGGCAGGAGGCGACGGCCGCATGCGGGTTGGTTGCTTTGGAATCATTGATCCAGGCAATACCACTCCAGGTCCCTATGACGGTGCGCCGGTGTTTGCCGGGTTCGAAATCGTGCAACACCTTCTCAACGGCGTCGGAGCTGGCACCGAGGAGTTCGGCGGCTACCGCAGCCGCGGTCAGGTCAAGAAGATATGCCGGATCGGTTACCCGGAGATCGGCAAGATCGATCGAGGTAGTCATCGTGCGCAGGCAGTCGGCGACCACGCCGTATCCATCGGACGGGGCTAGCCGGCCGCTGACAGCGATCACTCGGCCTGTTGCACGTTCCGCGAGTTTCCGGGCTCCGACGTCATCGACATCGAAAACGAGAACCCCATCCTCGCCGGCATTCTCGAAGATACGCGCCTTGGCATCGGCGTACGCTTCGCCGGTTCCATGCCAATCAAGGTGATCGTCGGCGACATTAAGTAGGACTGCTACCGCCGGTTTGAACGATTCGATGAACCGCAACTGGAAGCTTGACACCTCGATGACGACCCGATCCCATTCCTGGTCCGCAACGTCAGAGAGACCAAGGCCGATGTTGCCGGCCGCTACCACGTTGAAACCCGTGGCAGCCAGTATGGCTGCGATGAGCGAGGTGACGGTTGTCTTGCCGTTGGTCCCGGTTACCGCCGCATACGGAGCGCGCAGAACAGCCGAGGCCATCTCAATCTCACTGATCAACGGGACTTTGGAGGCGAGCGTGTCAACGATCGGTTCAGAGGTTTCCGGAAGGCCGGGTGAGGCGATCACCGCGTCGAATCCTTCGACCACCGATGGCGACCATGCTCCACTCACGACCTCGAAACCGTCAGAGCGCAGCGTATCGGCTCGATCGGGATCCGTCTCGAAGATTACGGCCTCGTCGCCACGGCGAGCGGCGAGACTGGCAGCCGACCGGCCAGACACTCCTCCTCCGAGAACGAGCAGTCTCACGGTATACCACCCGACGTCACGAAGTCCCCATAGAAGACCCCAAGTCCGGCCGCGACACAGAGCGCACCGATAATCCAGAAACGAACGATGATGGTGGCCTCAGGCCAACCCGACATCTCGAAATGATGGTGAATTGGGGCCATGCGAAAGATCCGACGACCAGTCGCCTTGAACGAGGCGACCTGGAGGATCACACTCATGGTCTCCATGACGAAGAGCCCACCCAGGATGGGCAGGAGCAGGTGGGTGTTGGTCAGGAGGGCGAGCGCGGCCATGGCTCCACCCAGCGACTGCGAACCGACATCTCCCATGAAGATGCGGGCAGGTGCCGCATTCCACCAGAGAAATCCCAAAGTAGCCCCTGACAGAGCCGCTGCGAAACGGGCCAGGTCCAACGCTGACAGGTCCTGGGCGATAAACCGGCCATAGAAATCCGGATTTCTGAAGATCCAAAACGACATCACCATATAGGCACCAAAAACGAGGGCACTCGATCCTGACGCCAGCCCATCCAAACCGTCGGTGATATTCACTGCGTTGGCTGTTGCGGTCAGGAGAAACAGTGTCCACAGGACAAACGCCCAGACCGGAATCCCCCACTCAAGCGACCGGGTGAACGAAATCTCCAGGGCGAAGTCCGTTTGGGTCAGAACAAAGGCGAAAATGGCCGCGATCGCCAACTGGCCCGCGAACTTGCCGGAACTTGACAGTCCCAGGTTCCGCTCGTTCGTGACCTTCTTGAAGTCGTCCAGGAAGCCAATCACCCCCATACCGAGGAAGGCCATCATGACCAACCCGCCACCAACGGTGAAGCCGCCAAACTCAAGGCCACCGCCAGTACTCTGGGGTGCCAGCGACCAATGCGAGCCGACGTACCCGATCACAACTGCCGCCACAATCACCAAGCCACCCATCGTTGGGGTTCCATGTTTGTGGCTGTGGCCTTCAACCTCTTCCTGGATGAATTGGCCAATGTTCCGGGCTCGCAGAATTCGTATGGCGGGACGGGTACCAAAGATCGAAACGAAGAAGCCCAACGCGGCTGCCATGAACATCGTGATCATGTGCCAGCTCCCATCGCTTCTCGCGCTACGGCCCGATCGTCGAACGGCGACACGACTCCACCGATGTCCTGCCCAAGTTCGTGGCCTTTGCCCAGGATCATGATTAGATCGCCCGGTTGGGCGCTGGCGATCGCGGCGCTGATCGCCAGGCGTCGGTCGGGTTCGACGGTAACCGTCGAACGGTCCTCTATCCCTGCCAGGATCTGTTCGATGATCTTGTTGGGGTCTTCGGTTCTCGGGTTGTCAGACGTGATGAAAAGTCGGTCGGCCTTGGCAGCCGCCGTCCCCATGAGCGGACGTTTGGCTTGGTCGCGGTCCCCACCCGCCCCCACGACAACGAGGATGCTTCCCGAGCAGATAGCCCGGCCGGCGGCGACGGCATTGGCG
>JAGXFS010000183.1 GCA_024637275.1 Acidimicrobiia bacterium | reverse complement strand
TCCTCGACTCGGCGTACCTCAAAAGGCCCACTTGAGGAAATGTAGGAGATGGCGACTGACCCTCGAGGGAGCCCCTCAACGACGTCATGAGGCAATGCTTCACCGGCCTCGACCAATGCATACTCAGAGGCGCGATACGGCTCATCCAAATACACGACTCGCGATCCGCCCTTGAAAAAAGAGTTCGCACCGCGGCTATAAAGGCTCTGTCCTTGTGAACCATCCACTGTGTAGATCTCGACCATCGGAGGATCAGGCCAGGTCGTAATCACCCAAACATCGAATGCAATGATGGACTCCATTGCTACCAATGGGTCGGGGTTGTTGATGTCCAGGAACGGCATGTTGTCCCGGCCGCCGAGGTTGGCCTCCCCGACCTCGGCCACGATCTCGTCGATCAGGGCTTCTTTCAACTCAGAACTACCAACGGCTTCCGAGCTTACGGTGGTGGATGGAGATGGCGTTGTGGTGGTGGTGGTGGTGGTGGTGGTGGGCTCGGCCGTCGTGGTGGGACCGGGGGCAAGGGTGGTGGTCGTCGTCGTGGTTGGCAGAGCGGCGATGGTGGTCGAGGCTGGCGAGCCACCGGAACACGACACGACCAGCAAGGCGATAGCTGCGGCCGCACTCCCCTGCTTTTTCACATCTCGCCCCTACTCCGCCGGAACTTGCCCTGGCTCCTGCCTGCCCCCAACCAACAAACTATCACTCTATATTGCTACAGATCGCAATCCGTTGTCAACGAGAGATCGCTCCGACCACGCAATGTGACTGTCCAACATCATAGGAACTTCCGCTGCCCCAAGTCGGGCCGGATACACAACCTCAGCCCCGCATCTCGTGACCGGATACTCCCTACCTAGCCAACCTCAGCCGAACCGGACATAGTCTCCCAAAGGTCGGCGAATAGCGCCAGGTATCCGGCGGCCTCGTGCTCGGTGAACCAGTCAAAGGCCAGCCGAGCCGATGCCCTGGCGTCATCATTGTTCGGCATTACCTCGCCCATGATGGAACGCAGGATCATCGCCGGCAGCACGCCGTCGGCCGCTTCACAAAGCGCGTATGCCCGATCGGCCAGAGCGACCGCCTCGTCGGCGCGATTACCCAAAGCCGCCTCTGCAGCAGCAGCCATCGTCCGGATGTACTCGAACCGTCGGCCTGTCATCGGAAGTTCTTCGCCCCACGGATCCGTGAGGAGACTCGCATCATTTAGCCGTAATGCCACCCATATCGGGATAACCCAGGAGTCGGACTCATCGAGACGGCCAACACCGCCCGAGCTCAGTGCCATCTCGTAGGCTTGCGAGCTTTTGCCCTGAAGAAACAGCACGGACGCTCGCTGACTGCGGATCCATTTGTCGAATTGAGGCTCGTGGCCCTCGGGCGCTCCGTCCAAAGTTGTCAGGGCCGCTTCCAGATGGGTTGAATCAGCGGAAAGCACCCACTTCAACATTCCGACATCGGCCGCAACCGATATACCCCACCAGCTTTCCCGATCTATTTCCACCGCGGTCAACCCGTCAAGTGCTTCCTGGAAGCGGCCAGCGACTCGGACCGGCACGAGTCGACGAGTGGTCGACCGAATAATGAAGTCGACAGCACCGAGCCGCTCGGCAATCTCGAAGAACCGGTCGAGAATTCGAGCAGATGCGAGACACCCGTTGGAGGCGTCGATAACCAGGTAATTATTGAGCGCCCGGGCCTCAGCCCATGGCGACCCAACCTCGGCAGCCAGATCAATGGCGGCGCCCAACAACGCTCGAGCTTCATAGGTTCGGCGCAGCTGAGCAAGTGCCGTACCCCGTGTGTTCAGCGTCTCCACAACGACTTCGGTATTACCCGCTGCCTCGGCCGCCATCAAGGTGTCCCTGGCCACATCAGCAGATAGCTGACTTTCGCCAGTCAGCATGTGGGCCCGTGCCAGTTCCGCTCCGAGGATCATCATTTGGGCTTCGTTGGCGCGTCCCGGCACGAAGTGTGGCGCCATCACCGCCACGGCTTCAACAGGACGATCTGCCGAGATCAGCGAGTGACCCAAGACTCGCGCTGACTGCTCAATGGTGGTCTGATCTCCATGCTCTTGTTGCCATTCGAACAGCTCCCTCGCCATTCCGATGCCGACCTCGTCATTTCGGATCATGCTCGCAGCGAGCGAGCCGAGTTCCCAGAGCCCTACCCGCTCCGCTTCATCGCCAGGAATTTTCAAGGCTTGCTCTACCAGAGCGAGTGCCTGAGTGTGCGAATACAGGTCGCTGGCACGTTGGGCAGCAGCCAACATTGACGTCCGGGCTGCGGCCGCCAGTTCTTCGTCGGGTCCTGTGTCGAGAGCGCTCATGTAGTGGCTGGCGATCACCGCCGCGAACTCGGCCAAATCGGCTGCCTCAAAATGGCGAGCTACGGCGACGTGCCGCCGCTTGCGTTCTGGCCGGGCCAGACGGCCGTAGGTGACTTCACGGATGACGCTCTGCACGAACTGGTAGTACCCACGTTCGGGCGACCTTGGATCATCGTCGAGGAGAAGGATTTCATTACGAACCAGACGGGCCAATACGGGCGCGAGCTCTGGAGCAGACATGCCGGAGAGCATCTCAAGGGCATCAAGCGGGAACGACTGACCAAGCACGGAGGCGTCCTGAATGACCGATCGGTCAACTGCGTCAAGACGATCGATCCGAGCAGCCACAACAGCATGTAGCGAGTCCGGAAGCGACAGCGAATCGACCGCTGCTACCTGACGGAATCGATCACCCTCCCGGGCTAGATCACCCGACGAAACCAGAGTCCTAACGTACTCGACTGCATACAACGGGACCCCGGCCGCAGCGTGGACCACCAGATCGACCGTCGCTTCCTCAATCCCGGGGGTCATTCCTTCCACCAGCGCTCGCATGTCGATGTCCGCCAGCGGGCCGAGATGGGCAGATGTGAACCCGCGCCGCACTGTTCCCCAGTCTTGGTGGCGGTCCAACAGGGCGGGACGACCGAGAGTGACAACGAGGATCGGATGATTGGGTGAACGCTCGACCAATTCCACGATAAAGTCCAACAAGCCCTCATCAGCCCAATGCGTGTCCTCGAATACGAGAACCACCGGACCGCGCTCGGCAATGTGTTGGAAGAAGCTACGCAATGCGGCAAATAGGTCGGCCCGACCACCATCGGGCATGTCCCCCAACCCCAACAAGCCAGCCAGCCTGGGGGCTATCCACTGGCTGCTTTCTGCGTCCCCGACGTAGTCGGCAATGGAGGTTTGAAGTCTGGTCCGTGCTTTCCCGGGGCTATCGGTTTCGGCGATGCGAGCCCGTTGCCGGACCATCTCCCCCAATGCCCAAAACGTAACTCCATCGCCATAGGCGGGCGAGCGACCTTGATGCCAAAAGAACGTCTCGGCGAGACCGTCTATGTACTTCTGAAGCTCCCAGGCGAGCCGACTTTTACCAATCCCGCCTTCACCGACCATCGAAACGAGCCGAGCCCGACCCTCATGAGCGGTGGCGTGCAGTTGGTCCTTCAAAAGCCGCAGCTCGAATTCGCGTCCGACGAACGGTGGCTCCAACCCCTCCGACCGACCTCTTCCGCCCCGGGCAGCGACGACGTCAAGAGCATGCCAGGCCGTCACGGGCTCCGACTTGCCCTTCAGTTCGTGTTCGCCGGCGTGCTCGTATCTGATCGAGGCGGCAGAGAGGTCTTTCGTGGAATCACCGACATACACGGTGCCCGGCTCGGCAATCGATTGGAGACGGGCCGCGGTGTTGACGATATCGCCAACGACGAGGCCGGTTTCGTTGCCACCGGTACCCACGCTGGTATGACCAGAAAGGACCCCGGCACGCAGAGCCAAACCGGGGACACCGATTTCCTGGCCCAGTTCCGACACGGCGTCAACCAACTCAAGCGCGGCCCGGACGGCACGCTCGGCGTCGTCTTCGCGGGCAACCTTGGCTCCCCAGAAAGCAGTAACGGCGTCACCGATGAACTTGTCGACTTCGCCGCCGAACCCCTCAACGATCTGATGGGCTTTCTCGAAGTACCGGGTGAGCATTGCCCGGACCTCTTCTGGATCACGCGACTCGGTGAAAGGGGTGAACCCGACCAGGTCGGCAAACATCGCCGAAACGAAGCGACGCTCACCCGGATCGCTGACGGGCGCGTAGGCCGGTTGGGGCTCGCCAGCCGATTCGGTGAGGTCGTTGCCGCAATTGGCGCAGTAGTTGGCGGTCGGCTGATTGCTGGACCCGCACTTCGGACAGACCCGAACGAGCGGCGTCCCGCAGTTCGAACAAAACTTCGATGCCTCCTCATTCGAGGCTCCACACACAGTGCAATCCATGGAAGCGAGGCTAACCGGATTCACTATTCGGCGGCCGACCAAAGCCGGGTAGTCCGCCCAAACCGAGGTCCGCCCCCGCGCTACATCGAGTGTGCACACGAATGCCCATATCGCGCCTGGATGCAGACTCGTTCGGTCGAAGCGGGCGAAGCGCGGGTTTCAAACACCCTTGATCCGGAATAAAGAACAGCGTCCACCCGGGAAGGTGGACGCTGTATCCATATCACCCACCGACGTTCATCCATGAGTCGCGAACTATGGCAACCTGTGCAACAGGCACGTTCATCCACGAATCGTGGATTTCAGTCACCGGGCCACCAACCAGGAGCGATAGCGCGACTACCGCTGCGAGAAGGATGGCAACAACACCGATAACTGCGAGTAGAGAAATCTTTTTCGGTGGTGCTGGCGAGACCGTGACCTCGCCAAGCTTTTCGTAGGGCCTCACGGTCCCTGGATCGACGGTGTACATGAGGAACCTCCTTTCGGAGCTTCGAGACTTTGTCTCGGTGCTCCCTATCCCTCTGCCGTGATCACGCCAACTTGGGGGGTCTCCAAAGTCAAGTGTCTCGCTACCGGCCAATCGGCAACAGAGCAGAAGGACCCGTCCGGCGAGAAACCGGTCGCCCGGCCGCTAGAGCTTCAGGCGGGCTTCGACTTCTTCATCGATGATGTTGCCGGTCGGTTCGAAGCCGTAGGCGAGGTAGAACTTCTCGGGCGTACCCGGATCGGGATTCCAGCTAGTGAGCAGGGTTGAGGCGCCCATCGATCGGCACTCTTCAACGATGAGATCGAGGATTCGTTTGCCGATGCCTCGCCGTTGATGAAGGCGATCGACCAACAACCTCCAAAGATACGGTTCCGGATGCGCCTCGGTGACAAGCGCCAGCATGACAAACCCGACCAGCTCTCCATCGGCTTGCACGGCCCGCATCCACGGCACCAGGGGCGCCCCGTCCACGATTTCAGGAAACAGTGCATCAGTGAAGGACCACTCCATCAGCGCCACGAATTCCCG
>JAGXFS010000023.1 GCA_024637275.1 Acidimicrobiia bacterium | reverse complement strand
TTTTCGAAGGCGGCCGTGACCGAAGTCGGTGGGTTCCGCAACGATCATCTCGGCGAGGATATGGAAATGACGATGCGACTCCATCGTCACTTCCGCAAAAACAAGCGGGACTATCGGATTGTCTATTCGGCAGATGCGGTCGCCTGGACCGAAGTACCGGTCACCTGGAAAGTGCTCAAGAAGCAGCGCATCCGGTGGCATCGGGGACTTATCCAGGTGATCTGGCAATACAAGGGGATGATCTTCAACCCGCGCTACGGGTTTATCGGTATGGTTGCCTGGCCATCATTCATCGCTTTCGAGTTCATTGCTCCAGTGTTGGAGTTCACCGGTTGGATTCTGGTGCCGATTTCTCTCTTCACGGGCGTCCTGAATCCAGAGGTGGCACTGCCGCTCATCTTGATCGCGCTCTTGCTCGGCACGGCCAACTCGATCGCGTCGCTCTATCTCGATGACCGCTTTGGCTATTACTCGGATGGGGCCTCGACGTTGAGGTTGTTGATGTATACCCTCGGTGAGCATCTCGGGTTGCGACAACGATCCGTGTGGTGGCGGGTTCGTTCGCTGTTCTGGAACTCCAAGAAGAAGGTGTGGGGGGACATGCAGCGGTCCGGAGTGGGGAACCTCGGAGCTAATGATGGTGTGTCGTCGTTGGTGGAATCGAAGCCACCGTCGTCAGTCGGAGATTCGTCGTCAGTCAGAGATTCGTCGTCAGTCGGAAACTCGCCGCGAAGCCCGTAGTTCGGACATCTCGGTCCCACCCAGCAGTCGGGTGCCGGCCAGGAAGATACCCCCGACGATGATCGTCGCCACCCCCAGGCCGGCAACCGACCCCAACTGGCTGATTGACCCGGCGGGCCCGGTGACGAGCTTGACGACTAGCAACCCGGCCGCCGCCGCCGCGGCGGCAGATAGCGCCGATCGGCCGGTGACGCCCAGAAGACCTTGGAAACCCGAGACATCTCGCTGGCGATGCCACGCCGTGCCCAGGTGGAGGGTGTACAACGCCATCGTGACCACGCTGGCGGTGGCCAGACCGATTGCACCGTAGCTTCTGACGAGCCACCAGTAGATTCCGGCGCCGGCCACGGTCCACAGGGTGCCGATCGCCACAGGAGTCCACATCTTGCGCCGGGCGTAGAAGCCGCGCGAGTACACCTGGTGGGCTCCCCACAGCGGGATCGACAAGCTGTAGACGGTCAAGGCGGCGGCTACGGCCACCGTATCGCTGCTGAGAAAGTCACCACGTTGATAGGCGAGGCGGACGGCGGGGGCGGCGGCCGCATAGACAGCGGCGGCTGCTCCGAATCCGGCGAAGATCGTGTACCGCAGCGCCTTAGTGAGCACCTCGGACATCTCAGAAAGCTTGCCTTCTTCTGACAGTCTCGCCAGGTACGGGTAGGCGGCCACTCCGGCTGCCTGAGCGATAATCCCCACCGGGAACATGTTGAGGCGGCGACCGTAATACAGCTGTGAGATAGCCGACTCACCCAAGGTCTGCCCGAAGATCGGAATGAACTGGGCGTCAAGGACAGCGATCGATTGTCCGAGCATCAGGGGAATGGCCAGTCGGAGGTATTCGCCCATGACGGGTGTTCGCCAGGCGACCCCCTTGACCCAGCGCAGTCCGACCTTGCGGGCACCGTAGAGCTGGAGGCCGAAGTTGCCGAGGGCCGCACCGGCCAACGCCCCCCAGGCGAACCCTTCTGGTCCTGCCAAGCCAAGAGAAGGCCCCAACGCCCCTCCGAGGATGATCGCCAGGTTGTACACCAGCGGCGCCAACGATGGGAGGGCGAATCGACGATGGGCATACTGAACTGCGGCCAGGAGAGAACCGAGCATGAAGAAGGTTTGGGCAGGCAGCACGATTCGGGTCAGGTGTGCGACCTGGGCGAGTTCTGACGGTCCGAGAGCCACTGTGGCGTCGCTGTCCAACAACCGGGGGAGGGTGACGTACACGGCGTCGACCAGCTGGTTCGAGAACACCATGGCTGTACCGGTGATCAGAACCATGGCGGCGGTCACTGGCTTGGCGATCGCCGTGAAGGAGCGCCACTGTCCAGCTTCGTCGTCGTTGGCGAGGTGGCGGGACAGGATGGGTATGAAGGTGATGGACAGGTAACCGCCGGCCATCAAGTAGTAGAGAACATCCGGGATGGCGAAGGCCGCAACGTAGACCGCCGCGTCGGTGCCAGCTCCGAGCAGGGCAGCCATGACGGACTCGCGCACCAAACCGAGGATTCGAGATACGAGAATGCCCGCCGAAACAATCAGGGCGGCGCGACCCATCCCTTTGGTCACTGGTCGGCTTCTAGCTCTTCCAACACCTCGTCAGGCACATGCAGTTCGCCGCGCCCGGTCCCGAGTTCGAGGCCCGCCTTGTACGTGCCGTGATAGTCGGAGCCTCCTGACGGAATCAGCCCGAACCGGCGGGTGGTGTTGGCGAGTTCTTGCTGCTGGGAGAGCGGGTAGTCGCCGTAGTGACATTCAATCCCCGACAGACCCGCTGCGGCGAGCCGGGTCATCGCTTCGGCGTATTCGTCGGCGGTGTCGAGTCCGAGGGTATGGGGGTGGGCGAGGACCGGAACACCCTTGCTCGCCCTGGCAAGCTGGATCGCTTCGGTCGGCTCGAGCCGATCGCGTCCGAGGTAGCCGGGACGACCGGTGGCAAGGAGATCATCGAAGACTGCTGGAGGGTCGAGGAAATAGCCTTTGCGGACCAGGATCGCCGCCATGTGGGGTCGCCCGACGACGCCACCGCCGGCTTCGGCGATGAGCTCGTCGATGGTGATTTCGTAATCCAGCGACTGGAGAAGGTCCACCATCCGGCTGTTTCGGTTCTCCCTGGCAGCTTGCAGATCAGCTAGTCGGGCCTGGAGAGGGCCATCCGGGCCGAGGAACAACACGACGAGGTGCATGCCTCCCCGGGACCACTCCAAGGACAACTCAACACCCCGGATCAGTCGGATGCCGTGGCGATCTGCCGCCACCTGGGCTTCGTCGAGGCCATCGAGCGTGTCATGGTCGGTCAGCGCCACGGCGGTAAGGCCGGCTGCCGCGGCGTTGGCCATCAGCTCGGTGGGGCTATCGGACCCATCGGATACGCGGGAATGTGTGTGGAGGTCTACAGCCATGATGCGACGGTACCGCCTTTGGTTGGTGAAGCGACGGCTTTAGGGATTGACCGTGATCGACTCGATGTAGATCGTCTCAGATGGCTGGCTGATTTCGGGGATCTCACCCAACTGCACGGGGATGGCGGCGATGAGGTCGAGGACATCCTGGCCGCTGGTAACCAATCCGATCGGGCTGAAGTTGGGAGCCCTGGTCGACTTATCGGCCAGAACGATAAAGAACTGGCCGTCGTTGCGTTGGGTGTCGTTGAGACCGAGCGCCACCATGCCGCGGGTGTACTCGAACCCGGCCGGGGGCTTTTCGCCCTGGAATGTGAATCCTGGATTGCCTCGTCCGGTGGCAGTCGGATCGCCCAACTTGACGAAGTCAGTCTTGAGTTGGTGGGCAGCCGTGCCGTCGTAATAGCCCTCGTTGGCCAGGAACGCGAACGTGTTGGCGGCGTCTGGCGCGATGCTTGTGTCGAGGTCCATTTCGATCGTTCCACAAGAAGTCACGATGGTGGCGGTGGCGTTTTCCGTCAGGCCCTGATCGGTGGCTTCGGTGAAGGTCTTGCGGGTCGGGTACTCGGGAGCCTCGCCACCGCAGGCAACCGGGAAGGTCCGCACGTTGTCATATGCCTCGCCAAGCGCTCCGGTGTCTTTCTTGAACAGCGATGAGAGGCCAAGCACGACCACGACGACGACCGTGGCGATGAGGAACCTTTTGAGCGTTCGTAGGAGCTGCTCGCGTTGGGCCTGCTTCTGGCGCGCCTTGCGAGCGGCCTCTTTGTTTTCTTTAGATCGTGACACGAAGCGGCATGTTAGATGCCCTGATCGGCCTCGCGTCCGGTGCGCCAGGCTATTGATGCGGGGAAGCCCGATGAGGCCTTGTAGAATGGCGGACCGTTGCTGCGAAGAGAATGGCCATGGCACTCATAGTTCAAAAGTTTGGCGGAACCTCGGTTGGGGACCCTGATCGGATTCGTCGGGTGGCTCGTCGGGTTGCCGATACCAGTCGTGACGGCAATGAAGTGATCGTTGTCGTGTCGGCGATGGGCAAGAGCACCGATGAGTTGATTGCCCTGGCGGGTGACATATCGCCCAACCCTCCGGCCCGTGAAATGGACATGCTGCTCACGGCCGGCGAGCGGATCTCCATGGCACTCGTCGCGATGGCTCTTCACGCTGAAGGGGTTGAAGCGGTGTCGCTGACGGGATCCCAAGCAGGCATCCTCACCGACAATGAACACGGCTCAGCCAAAATTACCGAGATCCGCGGGGACCGAATCCGCAACAGTCTTGACGAGGGCAAAGTTGTCATCGTGGCGGGATTCCAGGGAGTATCCCCGACGACCAAAGAGGTGACCACTCTGGGGAGAGGTGGTTCTGACGCCACCGCCGTCGCCCTGGCCGCGGCTCATAATGCCGAGGTTTGCGAGATCTACACCGACGTTGATGGCGTATTCACGGCCGATCCACGGATCGTGCCGACGGCTCGCAAGCTCGACGAGGTCTCATACGATGAGATGCTCGAGCTGGCATCATCGGGGGCGGGTGTGTTGATGGCCCGGTCGGTTGAGGTTGGCCGTCGCTACAGCATTCCTATTCACGTTCGTTCATCATTTCATACCAACCCGGGCACCTGGGTGAAGGAGACAACCATGGAGCAGGCGATCGTTAGTGGTGTCGCCCACGACACTTCGCAGGCAAAAGTGACCGTGGCAGCGGTCCCGGATACACCCGGAGTCGCCGCCCGCCTTTTCGAGGCGATGTCGGGCGGGGGAATCAACGTCGACATGATTGTCCAGAACGTGTCCAGTGCCGGACACACAGATATTTCTTTCACGGTGCCTCGCACCCAGGGGCAGCAGGCGCAGCAACTCGCCGAAGGGGTTGGGTTAGAACTCGGGTCGGGTCCCGTCGACCTCAACGAATCGATTGCCAAGGTGTCCTTGGTCGGCGCCGGCATGAAGAGCGAATCAGGTATCGCCGCCCGGGTCTTCAGGGCTTTGGCGGATCAGGCGATCAATATCGACATGATCTCCACATCGTCGATTCGGATATCATGTGTGGTACCCGAATCCGAGGTGCAAAATGCAGTCCGCACGCTCGTTTCGTTGTTTGATCTCGAACAGGTAGCCGAGGAGGTTGGAGCATGACCATGTCGAACGTGGCCATCGTGGGTGCAACTGGCGCGGTCGGTCGTACCATGCTCTCAATTCTGGAAGAACGCGACTTCCCGGTGAAAGAACTGCGGCTGTTCGCATCGGAGCGATCGGCCGGTTCTGAGGTTCCCACCCGGTGGGGTCCGGTAACGGTCGAGAATCTGGCGACCGCCGATCCCTCGGGTCTGGACATTGCTCTGTTTTCTGCGGGAGGCGACCGCTCACGCGAGTTCGCTCCGGCATTTGCCGCGGCGGGTTGCACCGTGGTGGACAATTCGTCGGCCTTTCGTATGCGCGACGACGTTCCTCTCATCGTGGCCGTAGTAAACGATGCCGCGCTCGCCGGTCACGCCGGCATTATCGCCAACCCGAACTGCACCACCATGGCCCTGCTCATGGCGGTCGGTCCGCTGCATCGAACTGCCGGTCTGGCGTCCATGGTGGCGACTTCTTATCAGTCGGTATCCGGCTCGGGCATGGTTGGCATGGATGAGTTGGTTCGCCAGAACGCCGCTCTCGGCGCTAACCGGCAAGGCCTCGTAGATGGCTCATGGCAGGAACCCGGCGATGCGCTCTACGTTCGTCCGATCGGCTGGAATGTATTGCCGTTCGCCGGTAACCCGGCGTCGGACGGATATACCGACGAAGAGTGGAAGCTCGTCAACGAAACCCGCAAGATTCTGTCAGCCCCCCATATCGCGGTGGAACCAACCTGCGTTCGTGTGCCGGTAATGGTCGGGCACGGCATTGCGGCCACCATGATGTTCGATCGGCCAATCGATGTAGCCGAGGCGACCGCGGCGATAGCGGCCAGCCCTGGGGTCCAGGTTTGGGAAGATCGTGTTCCCACTCCGCTCGATTCGGCCGGCATCGACGATGTGCTGGTTGGCCGGATTCGACCGACGATCGGGCAGCCCGGGGGCATATCGTTGTGGGCGGTTGGCGACAATCTGCGCAAGGGCGCGGCGCTCAACACGGTGGAGATCGCCGAACTTCTGATTGCCTAACGGGTCTAGATCCTCGTCGTAAACAGTTCGACGAGCAGGTTCAACAGGCCGCCAGTTCCTGTTCCGGCGGAGTCACGGGCGACCGAGCGGCGGTGCCATTCGATCGGCAGGTCAGGGTTCATCTCCCGGATGTCCCGGTCGGGGGCGGATCCGACGCTCGATTGCGAGAGCTTGGTGATTTCGCCGGGGTCGGTCCACAACGCCACGCACGGGTTGCACACGTCGACTTCCATGACTCCCAAACGATGGGTTAGCTCGACAGGACTCATTGAACTGGCGCAAAACGGACACTTGAGGCCCTGGTAGGCGTCCCCGGCGGCGGCGCGTACCAAGTCGTTGCGTTTGGCGAAACTCAGGAGCAAGCCGATGTCGTTGCTGTTGGACAATCGGCCGTTGCAGCGCGGGCATTCGTACCGATTCCCGGTGGCGTGGGTGGGAATGAGGATGACGTCACAGCGTGGGCAGTTCATGGATGGGTTAAGCCATCGGCACGGCGGGAGGTTCCCTTAAACGAGCAAGGGTCCCTCGTGGAGAAGGACCCTCGCGTCACGGGTGTGTACCGACTGGTCTCCCGGTTGGAGAGACCTGGTCGGGACGGCCGGATTCGAACCGGCGACCTCGTCGTCCCGAACGACGCGCGCTACCAAGCTGCGCCACGTCCCGTGGAGGGAGATGTTAGCGCCTTAGGTTTCGACCCGGCCGGGAGGTAAAACGGAAACTGATACCCGTCCGATCCGGTTGCGGTCCATAGTGGCGACCCGCAGTCGGACGCCGTCAACGTCGACGATGTCGCCTTCAGCTGGAATGTCCCCGCGCAAAAACAAGACCAGGCCACCAACGGTCGTGTAGGGGCCTTCCGGGAGAGGTCGGTCGATCTCGACGCTCAACTCTTCGACCGTCATCGATCCGTCAGCGGTCCATGTTCCATGACCGGTTGGGGCGGCCTGGGGGACTCCCGGATCGTACTCATCCTGGAAATCGCCGATCAGTTCGGCAATGAGGTCTTTGGCGGTGATCATGCCCTCCACTCCGCCGTGTTCGTCGAGCACCATCGCAAACCCGACCTTCCGGTCCCGAAACTCGTGCAAGACCGTCATGAGTGCGGCACTCTCTGGAACGTAGAGCGGTTCCCTGATGAGCCTCGCAGCCGACTCGGGCGTGATGTCCATTGACATGCGGAGGAGGTCTTTTACGTAAAGAATGCCGACTAACTCGTCGAGGCCGCGGCCGGGAGCCACCACCGGATACCGTGAATGAGCGGTGCTCGATACGGCGGCGCGAATCTTGGCTTCGTCAATGGGTAGGTCGATGGTTTCGATATCGACCCGGGGTGTCATTACCTCACGTACG
>JAGXFS010000182.1 GCA_024637275.1 Acidimicrobiia bacterium | reverse complement strand
TGTCCATCGTCTTCGCCGACGTGCGCGGATTTACGGCGTTGTCCGAGCAATCAGAACCCGAGGAAATGGTCGGCAGCCTGAACCAATTCTTGGCCGCCATGACCGACGTTGTCTTCCGTTACGAGGGCACACTCGACAAGTACATCGGCGACGCACTGATGATCTTCTTCAACGACCCCCTCCCCCAGGACGACCATGCAGAACGGGCGGTCCGCATGGCTCTCGACATGCAGAAAGAACTTGCCGAGCTGCGTTCAAGAATGGGCGACGCCGCACTCATGAAAATCAGCGCTGGCATCGGTATCTCGACGGGGTTCGTCACCGTCGGGAACATCGGATCTCCGAGCCGCATGGACTACACCGTGATGGGCAATCACGTGAACCTGGCTTCTCGTCTTTCCGATGACGCCGGTCCCGGCGAGATCCTGATCTCTGAACGCACCTTGGCGCTGCTCCCGCACGGACTGGTAACCGCCGAGTCGGCCGGAGAGAGAAACCTCAAAGGGGTGCAACGCCCGATCGCCCTGTACCGGATTAGTGACGCCGCGCGACAGGTTGAGGCTTAGGCTCGCTTCCCCGACCCGATGATGGGCAGCTGGACCTGAAATCGAGCGCCGCCTAAACCTGATGCATCCACGCTCAGCGTGCCGCGGTGTCGATCCACAACCTCCTTCACAATCGCCAACCCGAGGCCGGTACCCCCATGATCGCGATCCCGGGCCTCGTCGAGGCGGGTGAACCGGTCCAGAACTCGCTGACGATCGGCTTCCGGGATACCAGGGCCATCATCCTCGACAACCAGCGTGGCCCACCCACCGTCCTCCAAGAGCGATATATGCACCGACTCCGAGGCATACCGAACTGCGTTCTCGATCAGGTTGCGTACAAGCCGATCCAGTGAAGCCCGATCGCCGGTGATCTGTGCCCCCGAAACGGCACTCGTATCAATGACGACCCCGGTTGACCCTTGGAGACGCTTGGCCTGATCGAACACCAGGTCATCCAAATCCAACGTCGCCAGGGCAACCGGCGTTTCCGTCGCATCATTACGAGCGAGAAGCAACAAGTCATCGATCAAGCGCTGCATCCGCAGCGCCTCTTCTAGCACTTCGCTCGCAACGACCGGCCAGTCGGCATTCGTCGGGTGGGCCTGCGTGACCTCAAGTTCAGACCGGATAACGGCCAGAGGGCTGCGCAGTTCGTGCGATGCGTCGGCGACGAAGCGTCGCTGCTGATCGGAGCTCCGCTGGAGGCGTCCGAGCATTTCATTCATCGTGACGGCCAGCTTGCCGATCTCGTCGTGTGTGTCGGGGACCGGCACCCGGCGATCCAGCTCACGATCGCCGATCGAGGCGACCTGGCTTCGGATTTCTTCAACGGGGCGCAAGGACCGGCCAATAATGATCCAGACCGTAACTCCCACAAATCCGGTGAGCAGTGGAATCCCGACCACCAACATCGCACTCAACAAAGCAACCGATTCGGAAACCGACTCGAGGCTCGTCGCCGTGTAAATAGTGAATTCGCCCCCGCTCGTAGCAACGGTCCGGGCGGCCAGTCGCAGACGGCCCTCACCGATCGGCAGCGAGTCGCTGGTCATTAGTCTGGCGTCAGGTCCAGCGGGTAGACCGGTAATAGCCGCTTCCCCGTCGATGTTCTCGCTGGCGGCGATGACCTTGCCCGACGAATCGACGATCTGGACGAGAGCATCGTCCTCACCCGCAACGGCTAGCTGCACGGGCACCGATCCACCCTCGACAAGCGCGGCAACATCGTCTGCCCGTGCCACGAGGCTGGAGTCGATCGCCGCAATGAGAACCGACCGCTGAATGGCCACTGCGGCAAGTCCGGCAATAATCAACGCCAGGCCAACCGCAGCCGTTGCCGCGAAGGTTGACCGGGCACGAACACTCCGCAACCGACGAAGGGGATTAGCCACCGTCGGCCGCCAATCGGTAGCCAGCACCACGGATTGTTTCGATCGACGCTTTGTCGAACGGTTGGTCAATCTTTTTGCGGAGATGGCGAACGTAAACCTCGACAATGTTTGGATCACCCTCAAAGGCGAAGTCCCACACGTTGGCAAGGATTTCGGACTTGGGCACAACTTCGCCTTTTCGGCGCAGCAAGAACTCCAATACCGAAAACTCCCTCGCAGTCAACGCAACCGCCTCCTCGCCTCGCCAACAGCCATGCGTCGCCGGGTCGAGTTTGAGGTCACCGGCCTCATAGATGAGACGCTGGGTCGCTCCCCCGCGTCGCAGCAATGCCCGAATCCGGGCGACGAGCACGACGTACGAGAATGGCTTCGTCAGGTAATCGTCGGCTCCTGTATCGAGCGCTTCGGCCTCGTCAAGTTCCCCATCCTTGGCCGTCAACATCAAGACCGGCGTCCAATCGTCCCGCTCTCGCAACGTGCTGCACAGTTTGTAGCCGTTGATACCCGGCAGCATTATGTCGAGGACAATCACGTCGTACTTGTTCTCCTGGGCGAACCAATCACCGTCGGTCCCCGTCAGTGCCACGTCAACCGCAAACCCCTCGGCTTCGAGTCCCCGGCGAATGGCGGCGGCAAGCCTCTTTTCGTCTTCCACTACCAAGATCCGCATCTGGCTCCTTTCTTACACGACCCTCAGTCTCGCCGCTTCAAGCTGAATGCGGGCTGAAAAGACGCTGAAGGACGCAGCTGAAGATGCGTTCAGGTTCTTTCAGTTCGGTTTCAGGCGCTGTGAGACAAGATGTGAATGTCGACAAACAACCAATCACCAAAGGAAGCACAATGAAGAACGAATCGAAGTTCAAAAAGCCGATCTATACCGGTGCCGTTGCCATCGGTCTGGCGCTCGGAACCATGGGCATTGCCTCAGCGGCGACCACCCAACCAGCACCACCGGCACCCGACGAAACGGCGGTCGAAGTCGATGTGCAGGATCCTTCCTACGACGGATCCATCCAAGCACCGGTTGAGGACGAAACGCTCACCGAAACAGAAGAGGCGACCCTGCTCGAAGGGCTTGCCACCATCTCGGCCGACGAGGCTTCGGAAGCAGCCACCGCCGCAGTGCCCGGAGAAGTAGCCAAGGTCGAACTCGACGACGAGAACGGATCAGTCGTGTACTCCGTCGAGATCGTCGACAGCACCGGAGCCCAGATCGACGTCAAAGTTGATGCTGGCGACGGCACGGTACTCGACCAGCAAGCCGACGATGAGTCCGAGGACGAATCTGCCACGGAGGCCGATGACGACGACGTGCAACATGAGAACGAGCACGAAGGCGACAACGATGTCGATGCGGGTCACGAAGACTAGATCCTCCCACCAACAGCTAGCGAGAGATGCGGGCTTCGGCCCGCATCTCTCGTTTAAGGGCTGCCAAAACATCCCGAGAAAGTTACGACATTACTGCTCGCCTGGACTATTGTGCATTACGTAATACTGCGTTAAGGAGAAGAGTATGGATTCGAGCCAGCTGCTCAAGGGAGTTCTAGACCTGGCGGTTCTCGCTGCCGTCGAAGACGAAGACAATTACGGATATGAAATCGTCACGCAACTCCGGACCGCCGGACTCGACCCGATCGGAGAGGCTTCGGTCTATGGAACGCTCCGACGCCTGCACGCGGCCCATCATCTTGAAACCTATGCGGTGGCGTCGGATTCAGGCCCGCACCGTAAGTACTACCGGATAACTTCGGACGGACGTCAGGCCTTGGCCGACGGCGCCAAGATCTGGAGAAGGTTTACGGAAACTATGAACGTCCTACTGCACGAGGAGCAGCAATGACCACCCAAACTGTTGACCGGGCGATCGGCGAATACGTCGGAAGGTGCGTCGAACACCTCCGGGATCTTGGAGAAAGCGAACGTGCTTCAATTCTTGATGACATCCGCCAGATTCTTTCCGAGGTAACTGCCGAACTCGATGGCGCTCCCGACGACCTCCTCGGACCACCTGAGCTGTTTGTTGCCGAACTTCGGGCAGCGGCAGGGCTTCAGCATGATGCCCCGCCGCCACGAAAGCGGGCAACGGCGAATCTGGCTTGGCTACGAGCCTGGCGAACCAAACTCCATGATCTGAGAGCGGCCGTTCCCTGGCGACCAGTCTCGGACTGGCTACGAACATTGGCAATGGATGTGCGGCCCGGTTGGTGGGTCCTGCGGGGGTTCCTGGCCGCTGCAATCGTCGCTTCTTGGCCGACCTATGGAGTCCCGCTCCCCCTGGTATTCGGCAGTCGCTTCCTTGGCCTTGTCACCGTGATCGGATCCGTCGTGGGTTCCGTCTATCTCGGACGGCGGCAGTCCGGGCGGCGGCGCTGGGCGGGGCTGGCCATCACCCTTCTCGGCGTGTGGGGTCTCATCATCGCCGTAGGAGGCGTCGGCGCCCACTACGTGGAACCGACCTACCAGGAGATCCAGTACCTGCCCACCACGACTTCCTACGAAGGTATAGCCGATCCGACCGGGTTCGGACTTGTCGCCATCACCATTAGCACACCACTCACTCAGGATTTCCAGGTGGTCGGCCCAGCCGGTACCGAGGAGGTCCTGGCCAAGCTGTTTGGCATGGACATCGGGGTCGATCAAATCTGGGTCGATTTTGGCGCTGGGCCAAACTCGTTCAGTTCGGAAGGTCAGCTTCGAGAGATGCTTCGAGCTTTCTGGTCGGACTCGAACTAGGCGGACAAGCGAGGGAGCCACAGAGAAGCGGTCGTGCCGGTTGAGTCGGATCTTGTGATTTCAAGACCTCCGTCGTGCGCCCTGACAAAACTCCGCGCAATTGACAAACCGAGCCCGCTGCCATCGGAATCGTCGGACTTTGAAAAGCGGTCGAAGACTCCCGGCATGAGATCAGGATCAATACCAGTCCCGGTGTCTTCGACTTCAACGGTCAGGCGCTCCGGTTCGACTCGGAGGCTGATGGTAAGGGTGCCACCAGTCGGCATCGCCCGAAGCGAGTTGACCACCAGGTTGGTGAGTGCCTGGCGGACGCGAACGGGATCTAGTTCTATCGGCGGCGAGCCATCTGGATGGTGGACGGTGATCTTGACTCCGGCTGCCTCGGCCATTGGTCGGTAGGACGATGCCACCTCATTGATAATCGACAGCACGTCCCCGAGTTCGGTCTGCAACTCCAGCTGGCCGGCCTCCGATATAGACAAGACCCGGAGATCCTCGATGAGGCGCTCCATCACTTCGACCTCGTCAAGCAAGGATGCCATGTGCTCGGGCCCGCCCTCCCGCACACCATCGACGACGGCTTCGATCTCGCCGCGGATGATTGCTAACGGGGTACGAAGTTCGTGTCCGAGGTCGGACATGAGGCGGCGGCGCTGTTCGTCGGCTGTTTCAAGGCGCTCGGCCATCGTGTTGAAAGACGACCCAACCGCTCGCATGCTCGGCGACGACCGAACATCAGCCCGGGCGGAATAGTCGCCGTCGGCCAAGCGGCCAGCCGTATCGATGAGCGAGCGGACCGGTCGCCAGGTCCGCCGAAAGATGCGCTTCACGAGGTTCAAGCCAACGAGGGTCAGGAACACTGTCCCGACCACGATCGGCCATCTCGATCCCGTTGACACGCCGCTCATTACCGTTGCGATAACCGCCCCGAACAGGACCGCCACGAACGTGATAAACGTCAGGAAGGCGATGGCGGCGCCAAGCATTTTCCGCCCTGCGCCCGTCCACTCCTGCTGTCCAGGTCCACCTTTCGGTGGCCACTGCTCGCCCTCTGGCCACCAGTTGGGGCCGTGACGG
>JAGXFS010000181.1 GCA_024637275.1 Acidimicrobiia bacterium | reverse complement strand
GTCAGAATCAGAATTCCGATGTACCTGGTCATGCTCCCAAAACCCACTTCCTGCGGCCCCCGCATTCCTGTATCTTATCGTCATTTTGCGCCGGGAACCTAACTGATTCAGGATTCGTTAATGAGCGCATGAGAATCAACATCGTACTGCTCGTTTTGCTTCTAGTGCTAGGCGTCGCCTGCAATCGTGGCGATGATGCAGCAGGCACCACCACGCTGGTCACCACCGTCGGTGGCACCGCCCCTAGCGGCCCCGTTACCGGGTCGACTACCGGGAGTGGCCCCGCTACCAATAATCCGACAACGACCGTGGCTGAGACCACCGGATCTGTCCCGCTGGCTGTGGATCCGATCAGTTTCGAGGTGGCCCTTCAGAACACCTCTAGCGACGGAGTTGAGTTGCTCGTCGTGGTGGTTCCGAACGAGGAATATACGTTCGACGAGATGGAGAATCTGATGCGCGACATCGTGGAGGCTTATCCCCGGGCCGAGTCGGTGCGGGTGGTTTCGGACATTGCCGCCGTCAATGCTGCGGCGCGCTACAACAGCGATGCTGCCCTAACTGAAGACACCGTTCTGCTCGACGAGCATCTGCTTGTCGAACTCGTCGACGGTATCCGGCTGATTTTCCGTGGACCGTATGAACCAATGGGTGAGGCCTCGCTCGGCTCCTAATAGCGGTCAACTTTGCCACTATTGGTGCCGATAAACAAAGAGTATGAGCTCGCGTATCCTGATCGTGGATCCCGATGCGACTGCCAGGGCTGTCTCCGAACAGGCGTTGACCGCGGCCAACATTGAGGTCGTCGGTTCCGTCGGATCCGGAGAACAAGCGCTGGCCATCGCCCGGACCGCACAACCAACTATTGCCCTCATCGACGTAGGCGTCGAGGGGATGACTGCCGACACCACGGCCCGGCGACTGCGCGACTTGTTGGGCTATCGCCTCGATGTCATCGCCCAGATGTCGTTTTCGCATGTCGATCGGGTGGTTGAGATGGTCGCCACCGGTACGGCCGCATTCATCGTCAAAGGAAAGCTCGACGATCTTGTAGCGGCAGTTCGAGCCGTGTCCTCGGGTTCCGGGATGTTGTCGACCGAGGCGAGCCGTCCGCTCCTTGAAGAGATTCAGCGCCGCTACGAAGCCGAAATGGAACGTAATCATAAACTGGAAGCCACCGTGGCGCGTTTGGAAGCTGTCTCGATCACCGACTGGCTCACAGGATTGAAAAATCACGGCTTCTTCTGGGAGCGGTTGGTCGAAGAGTTGGAGCGGGCGCGTAGGTACGATCGCCCGCTGGCGGTGATCATGGCCGATATCGACGATTTCAAAGCCGTCAATGATGCCTACGGACATTCGGTCGGTGATGAGGTTCTCAGAGCCGTTGGTGGCGCCATTCTGTCATCGGTTCGCGAATCCGATGTGCCATGCCGAGTCGGTGGCGAAGAGTTTGCCCTGATCATTCCGGAAACCGACATTGATGGTGCGATGCGTGCTGCGGAGCGGGTCCGGGTGGCAGTCAGCCAGCTGAGCCTACCGACCGTTGGATCGGTGGCGATCAGTCTGGGTGTGGCCGTCCACCCGTATCACGCAGCCAATGGACCGGCCCTGGTTGAGGCAGCCGATCGGGCGCTCTACGAAGCGAAGCATGCCGGAAAGAACTGCACCCGGTTGGTTGGCGGTGACATCAGTTCGATTGAGCTCATCGGGTCGATGGGGCCGGTGGTCAGCGCCCTGCTGGCCGCCCTTGGCCTCAAGGCGCCGCGGTTGGTGAGCCGTTCGCGTCGGGTTGCCGATCTTTCGGTCCAGCTGGGTCTCGAGATGGGGCTTTCCGTTGTCGACCTGGAGCGATTGCGGGTCTCCGCGCTCCTCCACGATGTCGGAGTGCTCGGCGTGCCCGAGTCGATCCTTATGAAACCCGGCAGGCTTACCGAGGCCGAGACCGAGGCCGTTAGGCAGCATCCGGTCCATGGGCACAACCTCGTGGTGGATGCCACCCGCCCCGAGATCGCCTCGGCGGTTCGCGCCCACCATGAACGATTCGATGGAACTGGCTATCCCGATGGCCTAGCCGGATCACGGATTCCGCTGTTCGGTCGTATCACCCACGTCGCTGACGCCTTCGAAGCAATGAAGTCCGACCGCCCTGACCGCCCCGGCCATTCCTTCGACGCTGCCCTGGCGGAAATTGCCAGCGGATCCGGTACAGACTTTGATCCTGAGGTCGCCGCGGCTCTCCAGCGGATCTATGAAGAAGGATCAGGCGGGGCCGAAGTCATCGATTTTCCTGCTTGAGGCCGCGTGGGCTAAAAGAGCAACAATGCGGCCATGGCGAGGAAGCCGCCGAAGCCGGCAAGGTCTGTGATCAACGTCACAAAAATATTCGAGGCCAGAGCCGGATCTAAACCCATACTTCGTAAGACGAGCGGAATCCCGGATCCGGCCGAGGTTGCGACCACCAGGTTCGTGAACGATGCGAGCCCGACGACTGCGGCCACCGCCACGTCTGCGCGCATGAGTGAAACTGCGAACGCCAGGCCACCGATCGCGACGCCCGAAATAGCGCCGATGGCGAGCTGGCGACCGAGGATGCCCGGGATCTCGGATCGGGGAACGTCGTCGGTTGCGAGGGCGCGGATGGTCACAGCCAGGCTTTGGGCGCCGGCGTTGCCGCCCAGGGTCGCCACCAGCGGCATGAGGGCCGCCAGCACCGGAAGTTCCGAGATGATGTTCGATTGGCGACTGATCGCTTCGAGCGTGCCAAGGGCGAGCACGAGGTTGAGGGCCAGCCACGGCAACCGGTGCCGTACTGACTGGGGAATCGACGTGTAGGGGGTTTCGGATCGACCGGCACCCATGGCCGTGGCGAAGTCTTCTGACGCTTCTTGCTGGACGGCGTCGATGACGGCCTCGGTCGTCACCATCCCGAGAAGGCGGTCATGGGTGTCAACGACCGGCAGGCCGAACAGGTTGTACCGGGTGGTGAGTTCAGCGACTTCCTCACGGTCGGTATACGGCGTGACCGTCACGGGGTGGGCAACCATGACGTCGTCCAGTCCGACGTCGGCGGAGTTGAACACCAGATCACGAAAGGACAGGACTCCGACGAGTCGCCGGTCGTCATCAACGATGTAGACGTAGGACAGGTCTTCGAGCACCTCGTGCATTTTTCGGACGGCTTCGATGGCTTCCCCGGCGGTGGTCGAAACCGGAAGCGCGGCAACCTTGGTCGTCATGAGCCCACCAGCTGAGTCTGCGGGGTACTGCAGCAGCGACTCGACGGTGCTGGATATGTCATCGGACATGATCTCGAGCACGGCATCGCGCTGCTCTGCGTCGAGGTGACCGATGATGTCGGCAGCCTCCATGGGAGACAAAGCGGCCAGGATGTCCGCGGCAGCTTGCGGTGTGAACCGTTCGACGAGGTCTACAGCCAGGTCGCTGCGCAGTTCGTCGAGGACTTCAGCAGCACCCTGGCTGCTTAGCTCCAGCAGCAGGTCGGAAGCGGCGTCTTCGCCAAGTTCTTCCAGGATGTCGGCGGCATCGGCCGGGTCGGCTTCGGCCAGGGTTGTCCATTCGTCCAGGTGGCTATCGAGGTATCCCTCAACCTCCCGGGGTTCGGTCTTGGCACGAGCGCGCAGCGAAGTCGCGATTTCGCGCGGGGTTCTGAGACGAAACTTGACCATGGTTTCCTCCTCCGACTACCCCTGGTATGGCTTGATAAATTTGACTTTGAGACTGAAGCTGCCGCCAGGCGCCTCATAGGTGACCTTGTCGCCGACGGCCGCACCCAACAACGCCAGGCCGACCGGTGACGATGGCGACGCCAGGATGTAGCCGCGAACTTTGTTTTCCGGTGTGGCTACAAAAAATTCCATCTCGTCGCCGTCGTTGTCTACCGCGGTGACGATCGATCCCACTTCAACGACTCCTGAGTCGGACGCCTCGCGGACCTCGGCATTGTCGAGAATGTGGCGGAGCTGCCGAATCCGGGCTTCCATCATGCCCTGGGCGTTCTTGGCTGCGTCATAGTCGGCGTTCTCTCTGAGGTCGCCGTGGCTACGCGCTTCGGCGATTTTTTCTTCGATTTCGACGCGGCCTGGCCCGGTCAACTCCGCATACTCGGCCTTGAGCCGTTCATGGGTTGTCGGCGTGAGCCAGGTTGTTTCCTCTTTGTCCATTTGGACGAGATTAGTACTCGTTGTTGGCCCGAATGCCACAAATCTCAAACGTGTAGTTCTATGATCGAACCTAACGGAGGGGTTTGCGCTGGCACTGACCGCAACGGAGGCGGCCAAAAAACGATTCTTGAGGACCGGCCGCGGGTATGCGCGCCGCGAGGTTGATCATATGCGCAGACGGGTCGCCGCCTCACTGCTCGTGATCGAACGCAACCTCGGCGAGGGCCTGCCGGCCACGAGCGAGGACATCCGTTCGGTCGGGTTCCCATGGGTCACCGGCGGCTATGACTACGAAGAAGTCGACGACTTTCTTGAGCGTTCCGCCCGGATAATCAATGCGTACGAACGATCGCTGCCGATCGCCGAACAGGTCACCGCCAAACCGTTCAAACCGCTTACTTCCGACGAAACTGCCGGTCTGGCGTTCACGGTGGTGTTCCGGGGCTATAACCTGAAGGAAGTAGACCGGTTTATCAACCGGGTCTCGGGAACGTTGTACGCATGTGAGACGGGAAGGCCGTCGCCGCTTGTTGACGCCTCCGAGGTTGCACGCAAGGTCTTCTCTATTTCCATGCGCGGCTATGCCGAGCAGGAAGTAGACGAGCTGCTTGATCGAGCTGCTGAAACAATCGGCCGATTCGAAAGTGACTTCCGGAGACAGTCAGAGACCGGTACTGGTTTTTAGCCCGTCCAGGAAGGTAATTGATGTCTGAGCGGTTGACCGCTTATTCCCATGGCGCCGGTTGAGCTTGCAAACTCAGCTCAGCTGAGTTGGCGCAGGTTCTGCGCCCTATGCATGGTTCTCCTGCTACCCAACACCCCGATCTGATCGTCGGGATCGAGTACGCCGATGACGCCGGCGTTTTCATGGCGCCCGGGGGCGACGCGCTTGTCCAGACGGTCGATTTCTTTACGCCGATCGTTGATGATCCGTTCGATTGGGGCCGAATCGCCGCAGCCAATGCGCTGTCGGACGTGTACGCAATGGGTGGGGACCCGCTTACCGCGCTTCAACTGGTCGGTTGGCCACGGGGAGTCATCGGCTTCGACGTTCTTGAGCGAGTGATCGAAGGTGGCCTCTCGATTATGGAGGAGGCGGGTTGTACGGTTGTTGGTGGACACTCAATAGACGACCCGGAACCCAAATACGGTTTTGCGGTAACCGGCATCGTCGAACCGGGTCGTCTGCAGACCAACGCTGGTGCCCGTCCCGCCGATCAGCTGATCCTCACCAAACCCCTTGGTACGGGGATCATCACGACAGCCCTCAAGGCGGGGAAGGTCGACGACGACCTGGCGCGATATGCCATCGAGACTATGGCTGAACTCAACGCTGGTGCTTCGCTCGCCATGGCGGCAGTCAACGCCCATGCCTGCACGGACGTGACCGGGTACGGGTTGCTCGGTCACCTTAGGGAGTTACTCACCTCCGCCGGGGTGAGTGCCCTCATCGAGGTCGACCAGGTTCCGCTTATGGACGGGGTAGAAGAACTCCTCGAAGCGGGATTCTTCCCCGGTGGGAGCCAACGCAACCTCGACGCGGTCGCTCCGCACGTAACGTCCGATGTAGAAGATTTCTGGATTCAGCTGTTTGCCGATGCCCAGACCAGCGGAGGTCTGTTGATCTGCGTTCCCCCGGCCG
>JAGXFS010000180.1 GCA_024637275.1 Acidimicrobiia bacterium | reverse complement strand
GGTGCGGCTTCGTTCGGAGCGGGTCGTAGGAAAGCTCCGGTAAGGCTGGACACATGGCCGTTGTCCCAGCGCACTTCGACTGTGTCGTCGTGCACATCTGACACCACGCCGGTGCGTGGTCGCTGTCCGACCTTCTTGGTGAGTTCTGTGACTCTTTGGCCCTTTCTCAACATGGTTCACCTCTTTGAGCGTTTAACCAGAATTGTATCTATAAGCATGGGGTGTCGACCGTGCTTAGGAAGGTGATTGCCACTATCGCTGGGTGCCGGTTTGTTATACGATTCGCGATGCGAGACCCGTAAGGGTCACCGTCGCGCCGGGGTCGTCCCCCGGGTGGCGCAGGCGATCGGCACCTTGCCTTTTGGGAGGTCGTCAGAGCGCACCGGCCACTCCGTCAGTTTGGGCTATGTCAACATGGTCCGCTGTCTAAGGAGAGTGCATGTCGACCACCGCCGCGTCAATCGGAATACACAGGGCCTTGTCTTTTCGCATCGCCGCCACTGCAATCATCATTGGTCTGCTCTTGTCCATCAGTTCAATTCCAGCTCACGCAGGTCACACGATGGGAACGCTCGATTGCGGTTCAGCGGGATTTTTTGATGTTGGTGGGATCGGTCCACTGCCCGCCGGGTTCGATGCGCCCGTGCCATGGTCCGGTCTGTTTCTCCTTGAGGGTACAACCCAGGTCTTCAAGGCCTTCTCGATCGAGGGAGCATCGTTCCCATTCGAGCTATCCGCCAAGGCGAAATACCCCCGGGAGTTACTGACGTGCACACTGTGGTCGGATGGCAGGGGATTCCCCGCCGGGTTTTGGACGCTCCAGGGCACGTTGCGTCCCTAATGATCACCTGATCAACGAGGGCGATCGCCAATCAGGCGGTCGCCCTAGGTCCGATGCCGATCCTGGCTTATCAGGACCAGTCGTGGTCAGAACTTTGGTCGGCTTGCCTTCGGTCCCATGGCGTTCCCAGGTGGTTCATGTGCAGGTCTGTTCTCCTAAGGCGCACAGACCGGCGCGCAGGAAGACGACATCGTTGCGCTTCTGGAATCCGATCGGAAGTCTGCCGCAGACCGTTGAACAGCGCACCGTTGAACAGCGCACGCCTGAGCTAGCGGAGGTTCGCTCGTGGGGTTCGGAGCGTCGAAGGCCCTTGCGTTCGTGCGCGTCCTGGAGTGTCACGGATAGCGCTCGCGCTTTGAGAATATCCAACGGGAATCCAGCCACAGCGCGGCGACCGATGCGATGAGAATTGGTGACCACACGAGGCCGGGCCACGTGTAGACGATGGCCATGGCAAGGAAGGCGGGGTACGACAATAGGGTGAACCAGGCCCACCTTTGGCCGGTTCTCAGACCTCCATAGGCGACGGCGATGCTCAATACTCCAAACATTGCAGACAGCATTCCAAGCCACCTGAAGTTGTCTGCGATATAGCCGACTGTGCTCGCCGAAGAGGCAATGTCGTCCCAATGGGTCGGCTGAACGGCTGGCAGGGAAAATGCGTAGACGCCGTAGATCACGAACAGCATGCCGAGACCCGCGAACACCCACCAGCCGCCCGGTGTTGATTCCCCGTTGGCGGAAGCCGCGCTGGTTGCTCACGGGTTACCTCCTCGTCAACTCTTCCCGCCCAGCCCGAGGTCTCGGTTCTGGCTGTCGGCTCTGCGATTAAAACTTGGTCGTCTTGCCTTCGGATCCGTCGCGTTCCCAGGTGGTCCAGGTGCCGGTCTGGTCGCCAAGTGCGAATTTTCCGGTTCGCATGAGGGTTCCGTCGTTGCGATACCACTTCCACTGGCCGTGCAGTTTTCCATCTTTCATCTGGCCAGCCGCCTTGAGTTGGCCATCCGGGTAGTACTCGCACCGGCGACCGTTATCGACCGCAGATATCTCCTGCATACGCAATTTGATCAACTGGCGAAGGAGACTGACCGGTATGCGTTCGTCGGCGCCGAAGCGAAGCCCACCCTTGGAAATCTCGTACTTGGCCACCACATCGCCGGCTCTATCAAGAACGCTTCCGCTCATGGGGAAGTAGCTGCAATGGTCCTTGAAGCCGGCGTACCCAGCGACACCCTTGCCGTCGAGGATGAACGCTGGCATCCCGTACTTCATGCCTTCTTCGGCATGTGGAATGATGGCCCGGATGCTCTCTCGAAGGGCATCAAGCGTTTGGCGCTGGGGTGACCCGATGCCACCTAGATAGGCGTCAACCTCGTCGGCTCCGGTCGCTGAATCGTCGTTGGTTGTGATCTCCTTGGGCATCGCCCAATCGTACCGATCTCTCGTGCGGGAGTTTTGACGAATACACCCTCCTTTGACCGCCATGTCTGGCCAGCCGTAGAGTGCGCTCATGACCGACCCGACCTCTCCGCTTGCTGATCTAGCGCCGCCAATTCGATCGTTTGCAAGTGACAACTTCGCCGGGGTGCACCCGGCCGTGCTCGAGCAGATTGGTCGTGCTGACGCGGGTCACCAACCGGCGTACGGCGACGATATCCACACGGCGCGATGTGTGGAACGATTTAACGAACTCTTCGATGCCGATGTGGGGACTCGCCTCACGTTCAATGGAACCGGGGCAAATATCCTGGCGCTGGCGACGTTGATGGGTCACCTCCCGGGCCCTCATCACGCCATCGTCTGCTCAAGCTGGGCACACATCAACATCGATGAAACTGGCGCCCCGGAGCGGCTTCTGGCGACGAAGCTCATCGACCTTGCGAGTGACAACGGCAAGATCACTCCGGACCAACTGAGGGAGGTGGGACACTTCCAGGGGAATGTGCATCACGTCCAACCGGGAATCGTGAGTATCACCCAACCAACCGAACTCGGAGCGCTCTACACGCCCGCTGAAATCAAGGCGATCTGTGACACTGCTCACGAGATGGGGATGCTCGTGCACATCGACGGAGCTCGCATCGCCAACGCCACAGCCGCGCTGGGAGGCACCAGGGAAGCCCTCCGATCATTCACCATCGACGCCGGCGTCGATGTCCTGAGCTTTGGGGGGACCAAGATCGGGGCGATGGGCGCCGAGGCGGTGGTGTTCCTGAACCCGGCTGTCGCGGCCGGATCCGAGTTCCTACGCAAACAGGTAACCCAGCTTTCCTCGAAGATGCGCTACCTCGCCGCCCAGTTCAACGGGCTTTTGGCAGACGATCTCTGGATCGAACTGGGAGCCAACGCCAATGGGATGGCCCTGGCGTTACATGCGCAGGTTGCTGACTTGCCAGCGATCGAACTAGGTCCGGCACCGGAAGCGAACAGTATGTATCCGTTCTTGCCGAAAGAGGTCCTCGAACCGCTTCAGCAGTGGAGCTTCTTCTGGGACTGGGATGAGAGCCGCAACCAGGTCCGCTGGATGGCCGGATGGGACACGACCCGGGCCGACGTCGACCAATTCGTCAGAGGCATCCGCCGATTACTTGAGCAGAGCTCGTAGTCAGCTACCGACTCGCCCGGCGTGCCTCAAGGCCAGTGAGGAGAAGATCGAGTCCGAACTCGAACTCGGTCTGGTCGTCGCACCACCCGAGGGTGGTGTCGGGATCATCGTGAACCACCTCTGCCAGCATCCCCATAAGGTAGGGGAGTTGCGGGCCGAGGTCGGCCATCATGGCCTCGGCTTCTTCGTCGCCTTGATCGGTGTTGTCGGGTTCGAACAACTCCTGGTTGAACCCGAGCGCCCGGCTGCCAAGGGCATGCATGGCGTGGTGGCCCAGGTCGTTTGAAAAGCCGCCTTCGATCATGATGCCCAGCAGCGCATTGAAGTAGCGAAGCAGTGTCGGGGTCATGGTCGTCCGACTCTCGATCACCCGGGGAGCCCAGGGATGCCTAAGCATCACCGTCCGGGCCGTGAGGATGAGGTTGCGCATGGTTGGCAGCCATCCGGCCTGGTCCTGCACAACTTCAAAGTCGCCCCGTTCGTGTTCGATCTCTGCCAGGAGCGAGTCGACAAGGCCGTCGAGTAGCGCTTCCTTGTTGGCCACGTGGTAGTACAGGGACATCGCCTCGACCCCGAGTTCCTGGGCGAGATTGCGCATCGTCAGAGTCTCGATGCCGGTGCGGTCGGCGAGGCCCATGGCAGCTTCGAGCACCCGGGTTTTGCTGAGTGGTACCCGTTCGGTTGTGATTGGATCTGCGTCTGAAACCATGGTGTCCTATCGACGTCTTCCATCTTATCGTACGCAGTAAGGCTTGACAGTCTTACGCTGTATGGTGTACCTTACACCGTACGAACTGAGCGAGCATAGGTGGAGAGAATGAGTACGCAAGAAGCTGGACCTGATGCGACACTGATGGACACAAGTGGCGAAGTGCCAACACCCCCGACGGAGGCCGTACCAAAGATGATGAAAGCAATCGTCCAGGACCGCTACGGCTTACCCGATGTGCTCGAACTGCGAGACGTTGAGGTTCCAGTCCCGACCGAGGATCAGTTGCTCATCCGGGTCGTGGCCGCATCGCTGAATATCTACGACTGGCACATGATCACCGCGACGCCGTACTTGGTGCGGGCGGTCGCCGGGTTCGCCAAACCGAAAAATCCGATTCCGGGTGCGGACGTGGCTGGCGTGGTTGAGAAGGTCGGAGCGAACATCACCCGGTTCAAGGTCGGCGATGAGGTCTTTGGCGACATCGGATTCGGAGCTTTTGCTCGGTACGCAGTAGCCCGGGAGAAGTCACTTACACATAAACCGGCAGGCGTGACCTTTGAGCAGGCGGCTTCGGTTGCGCTGGCGGGGATCACCGCGTTGCAGGGACTGCGCGACGTGGGCGGCCTAGAAGCTGGACAGAAGGTTCTGGTCAACGGGGCGTCCGGCGGCGTCGGCACGTTCGCGGTCCAGATCGCCAAGGCTCTGGGTGCCGAGGTGACTGCTGTATGCAGCACGACCAAGGTTGATATGGTCAGGTCGATCGGCGCAGACAAGGTCATCGACTACACCAAGAATGATTACGTCGAGTCCGAACGCGGCTTCGACCTGCTCTTTGACAACGTGGGCGATCGGCCGTGGTCCGTAACGAGTCGCGTACTGAGTCCGGGTGGAATCAATGTGACGATCACCGGTCGCAAGCATGCGGTTATGGGGCCGATGCGGGAACAGCTGTTTCGCAAGGTTGCGGCGGGTTTCGGGAAAAAGCGGTTTGCGTTCTTCACGGCTCATGTCAAGCCCGAAGACCTCAAAGTTCTGGCCGATTTCCTCGAAACCGGCGCAATTGTTCCCGTTATTGGGGCCACCTACGACCTCGAACATCTCCCGGACGCCCTCCGATACCTGGGTGAAGGCCATGCCCTCGGCAAGCTCGTGATCACGGTTTAGATATCGGGCATGTGAGCGGGGTCCTCCCGTTCACTTCCCCGACGAAGTGAACGAGGGAGTCCCGTTGGTTAGCCCATGTTGATGTATTCGAAAACCCCGACCTGGCCGCCGTGATTGAGTTGCGGGTGCGCTGAGCAGGCGGCTGCGGCTGCATCGAGCGAATCGGCTGAGATCACCGTGTAGCCCGTGGCATCAATCCATAAAGGTCCCAACCCTGGTTGTATGGGGGACTGCTGACACCTGGGTTCCTGTAGACCGCGCTGAACAGCTCGTGAAGCTCATCCCCAACAGCGCGATTCAGCTGGTCCACGGCGCTGGACACCTCGTGCAGGAAGACGAACCGATTGGATTCGCCGAGCTAGTGGCGTCGTGGCTGTCGAGGCATGTGGGAGGCTAAGCGTTTGGCGCCGGCACACCGGGCTTTGGGTGGTGTGGGACCTTGCTGCCGACTTCAGGTCGTCAAGCAGCGACGAGACGGTTGACGCTGGCGCTGCAGGGTTACGAATCGGTAGGCTCGCCGCATGAGACATGAACGAGCAGGAACACCCGCCCAGATCGAAGACCTCGTAGATGTGCCCCATCTGATCACGGCCTATTACACGGAGAGCCCCGACATGGATGACCCGGATCAGCGGGTCGCCTTCGGCACTTCTGGTCATCGCGGGTCGAGCTTGAATGCGTCGTTCAACGAGTCGCACATCGCTGCGACGACGCAGGCGATTTGTGAATACCGGGCTGGACAATCCATCGCCGGACCGTTGTTTCTTGGGCGGGACACGCACGGGCTTTCCGAACCGGCCTGGGCGACGGCGCTTGAAGTGCTCGCAGCCAACGATGTCACCGTGCTGGTGGATGATGCCGACCGGTACACGCCGACCCCGGCACTTTCGCACGCCATCATCCGTTTCAACCGCGGGAAAGCGGCGGACGACAGCAGCAGGTCCGATGGGATCGTCGTCACACCTTCGCACAATCCGCCGACCGATGGAGGTTTCAAGTACAACCCGCCTCACGGTGGGCCAGCCGACTCTGACGCCACCGGCTGGATTGCTGACCGGGCCAACGAACTGCTGGAGGCTGGCAATCACGGTGTGAAGCGGGTCCCGTTCAGTCGGGCCAGAACGGCCGACACAACTCAGCCGTACGACTACGTCGGGTCGTATGTGGATGACCTCGGCTCAGTGCTCGACCTGGATGCTATCCGGAACGTCGGCGTCAGGATTGGGGCCGATCCGCTCGGTGGGGCAAGCGTGGATTATTGGGCACGGATCGCAGAACGGTATGACCTCAACCTGGAAGTTGTGAACCCGGTAGTCGATCCGACGTGGCGATTTATGACCCTCGACTGGGATGGAGCCATCCGCATGGACTGTTCGTCCCCGGATGCCATGGCGTCGCTGATCGCCGTGCGAGATCAATATCAGATCTCAACGGGTAACGACGTCGATGCCGATCGTCACGGCATCGTCACCCCTGACGCTGGTCTGATGAATCCGAACCACTTCCTGGCCGTAGCCATCGAATATCTGTTTGGGTCTCGTGACGGGTGGTCGACCGAGACGGCCATCGGCAAGACGCTCGTTTCGTCGTCAATGATCGATCGCGTGGCTAATGCGCTCGGACGAACCCTGGTGGAGGTGCCGGTCGGGTTCAAATGGTTCGTTCCCGGTCTCGTGGATGGGAGCATTGGGTTCGGCGGAGAAGAATCGGCCGGCGCTTCGTTCTTGCGTCGGGATGGTTCGACGTGGACCACCGACAAGGACGGCATCCTCCTGGCGCTGCTGGCATCGGAGATCCTCGCGGTAACCGGCAAGTCGCCAAGCGAACACTATCGACGTCTTACCGACCAGCATGGTGATCCTGCCTATGCGCGGGTGGATGCGCCGGCTACCAGGGAGCAGAAGGCGGTTCTGGCTCAGCTATCTCCTGACCAGGTCACGGCCAGCGACCTGGCCGGAGATCCGATTACGTCAATCCTCACGACTGCGCCGGGCAACGGGGCGAAGATCGGCGGACTTAAGG
>JAGXFS010000179.1 GCA_024637275.1 Acidimicrobiia bacterium | reverse complement strand
CACCGGTGCAGATGACGAACGTCGAAACATAGGAGCGTTCAAACGCCATCTCAAGTGCATCAACGGCCATCTTGATGTCGGCGGCGTTCTTGCGCACTGCACCCATTCGCTGAGGGATTTCGATCAACTCAACATGATGCCGGGTGAGCATCCGGCGATCTTCATCAAAGAATGACCAGTCACCGTAAGCTTTCCGAGCGATGACCCGGCCTCGTTCGGCTAGGGCGTCGGCGACGGGGCCAAAATCGAAGGCGATTCCACCGAGGTCCTCTCTGGCTGAAATTGCCAGGTTCTCGTAGTCCATGAATAGGGCGATGCGTTGTTCTTCAATGGTCACATTCAAACGATAGACGTTTCGTCGCCCGGCGTTCGACGTGCAGTCGAATAGTGGTATCGGTTCTTATGTGTGTTAGCGTTCTTGTCACCGCCGCACTGGAACGAGGTCTGCGCACGCGCGCACCCCGGTGAAGAACGGCTTAAGTACTGGCAGAGAACGAAACCTCGAGTTCTTGCCTCTCGATCCTCGTGGGATACGGATTACGAGCGTCGAGCCCGACCAAACCGTACCTGCCCGGTCTCAAACATTGAGATCAGAGGAGAAACATGACTACCTTCATCGACCTAGGCGTGCCCGCGCGCCTCGCAAAGCCTTTGGCTGCGCGATCTATAGTTGAGGCGTTTCCTATCCAGGAAGCCGCCATTCCCGACCTGCTGGCCGGACGAGACGTACTCGGACGTGCCCCAACCGGTTCCGGCAAGACGCTGGCCTTCGGCCTCCCGCTCCTGGCCCGTGTTGAACGAGCTAAACCGAAACTCCCCCGTGCGCTCATACTGGCTCCAACCCGCGAGTTGGCTGACCAGATCAGTAAAGAACTGCTTCCGCTCGCCAAGGCGACCAACCGGTGGGTCCTGGCGATCTACGGCGGCGTGGGATATGACTTCCAACGCCGGCAACTGCGCCGCGGTGCTGACGTCGTCGTCGCAACGCCTGGACGCCTCACCGACCTCATTGACGAGGGTTCGGTCAGCCTGGAGGACGTCGATATCGTCGTTCTCGACGAGGCTGACCGTATGGCCGACATGGGCTTCATGCCGCAGGTCAAAGTGCTGCTCGACATGACGAACGCCAAGCGTCAGACCATTCTATTCTCGGCGACCCTGGACAAGGACGTAGCCCAGCTCACGAAGGAATACCAGACCGATCCCGTCACCCACGAAGTTGAGGGTGACGAGAATGCCGGTGAGGCATCTCACTATTTCTGGCAGGTTGACAACCATCAGCGTGTCCAGATGACCGCCGAGATCATCGGCACCTCGACGCCGTCGATCGTCTTCACCCGCACTCGCCGTGGAGCCGATAGGGTTGCCCAGCAACTCGAGCGAGCCGGTGTAAACGCCGCCGCCATCCACGGTGGCCGCAGCCAGAACCAGCGGACTCGTGCGTTGAATGCCTTCACCAAGGGCAAGGTCCAGGCGCTCGTCGCCACGGATGTCGCTGCCCGTGGTATCCACGTTGACAATGTCGCAAGCGTCGTGCACTTCGACCTTCCCGAGGACCCGAAGGACTACTTGCACCGTTCCGGTCGGACCGCTCGAGCAGGAGCCGACGGTGTCGTGGTCTCGTTCGTACTCGGAAACCAGATGGGCGATGCCAAGCGACTGCAGAGTTCCGTTGGGCTCAACACTGCGATGCATGATCCAGAAACAGATTGGTTGACCGGTGAATCCGGCGGACGAATTGGTGATGCCCCGGTTATCGAGCAAAAAGGCGGTGGCCAGAAACGCCGTCCGCAAGGCAATCGCAACGGCCAACGACCCCACAACCGTCGTTCCGGTGGCGGTCACAGTCAGGGCAACGGACGGAACCGTTCGGAGTCCAAGAGCCGCGACGGGAGCGACGATGCCCCGCGCGGTAGCCGGTCGCAGTCCTCGGGAAGCACCCGAAACGAAGGCGCATCGCGCAGCAATAGCTCAGATCGAAGCAATAGTGCAAACCGCAGTGGGAGTTCGGACCGAAGCAATAGTGCGGACCGTGGCAACAGTGCGGACCGTGGCAACCGCTCAGAAAACGGCAACAACGTTGACGGAAACCGTCGGACGTCTCCAAACGATCGCGACGGTAACCAGCGGTCGAATAGCCGAGGCAAAACCGATGGAGCAGGCAACCGGGCGTCGTCCGGGGGCTATAAGGGAAACTCATCCGGGGGCTACAAGGGAAACAAGAGCAACAGGGGCAACAACGGCAACCGCCGGAGCGCCTAACTCTCCTATCACCGATCTGGACCCGTGCTCGCGCCAATCACTTGGCCGGGCACGGGTCTTTTGGTTAACCACGCCTCGCTCGGGGCTACGAAGTAGGTTCGTCGAGTGCACGCCGCGTCCGGCCAGGCAGCGAGGCGACCACCAGCTCATACGAGTGCCCGATCCAATCCTCGACTTCCCCATTCGGGAGTTCATCGACAATCAAGGTGTTCCAGTGCCGCTTGTTGAGGTGATATCCAGGTAGAACGTTGCCCGGAAACTCTTCACGTAGATCTAGAGCCAGGTCGGGATCACATTTCAAAGCGATCTGAGTTCGGTGGGCGTCTTCAGAGACGATGGCAAAGATCTTGCCGCCGACCTTCCAAACCTGCGCTCCTGGACCGAAAGGGTAGCCTGGCTCAGCGCCTGCGTACGATGCCAACCGGCCCTGAAGATCCCACATGCCTGCGAGCCTACGCACCCAGGTTCACATGCGCTGAAGGTGGAGATGCGGGGAGCTGGCAGAGCGCTGGCGGCCGAAGGTTCAGGACCAGCGAACCTGAACCGTGTTCCAGTCATCAATGACGGTGGGATCCCCGACCAGTTCGGCTTGTCCTTGGGGTAGCCGGTGCCAAAGCCAAAGATATAGGTCTGAAGCGGACCCGCGGACGAGCGCGTCAGCGTCAGGATCAGCCGACCGTTCGGTCACAGCCTTCTCCGGGTCGTAGTAGACCGTCCACGCGTCCCCAGAGTCTGTGCATTGCACGGCAAAGCTGGTCGGGCGATCAGCGGTCGGCCCGCGACCACGTCGAGTAATAAAGGCGGTCAGTAGTTCGTCGATCCCGTCAGCCGCGAAGGCCGGGTCAAAGGCCACGGGGAGCTGGCCGGCAGCAAGCTCGGCATCGACCCGGTGAATGGCCGTTTCGTGCGCCTGCCGTCGCGCCCAATGGACCAGCGGACTCGATGCCTCCAGAAACGTCCAACATCGCAGCTGTTCGGGCGCCTGTTCAAGCACGTCGGCGAGGGATTGGTAGCCCGCCTGAAACCACGAGAGCAACTCATTGTCTGCTGGCCACCCACCCACCAGTTGCTCCATGTCCCGGTCTGGACTCTCCCCAAGCCGCTTGCCCACGATCATCCGCGCCCAGGCGTGTACCCCGGCCTGGTGACGTACCAGGTCTCGCACGACCCACTCCGGGCAACTCGGTACCGGTGCTTCCAGGTCAACTCCCTCAAGCACGGAGACAAAACGGTCGCCGGAGTCGCGAATTGCTTGGATGTACTGCTCGGTGTCCATCAGCGCATTCTCCCACCCGGACCGTCTTGGACGCCAAACGGCCGTAACGCCAGCGAACGTCCACGCCCGTTCGGGTGACCCGGGTAGGGTCCAGGTTGGAGTGTGTTAATGGACGAGGCCACGTATCGCAAGAGCTTTATTGTTGAACCTCCGCCGCCCCAACGGTTCGAATTTCTTGGGATCCGGGGAGCCGCGCTCTATTTTTCGGATTTCGACGCGGCTGTCGAGTTCTACACCTCCGTACTCGGTCCCCCCGGATGTGTCGAAGGCGAGGGCACTCGTGGTTGGAAGATCGGCAAGTCAGGATTGACCCTGCTCAGGGGCGGCACTGGAGCTCCATCCAATACCGAAGTTCCCTTCGTAATGCAGTCTCCCGCCGAGGCCGAACGGCTCCAGGCAGCGTTCATCGCGGCTGGAGCCACCGGCCCTGCCCCGAGCGATCAACTTATGTACGAGCCGGTCCGGTTCTGCCCCGTCGTCGACCCCTTCGGCACCGAGATACTGATCTACGCCCCGCTCCCCCGCCCGTAAGCACCAACCCTGGGTTGTGGTACGAACCCAGGGTTATTCTCGGGGCTCCAGCTACCGGAATCCGCGTGCAGGAACCCTGGGTTGCCAGCCACCTCGCGTTGATAACAACTTGACGCTCACGTAACGTGAGGGTGTAGCTTTAGCCCCATGATCACAAAAACACTGACGGTTGGTGACGTGGCCAGATTGGCCAACGTGACGATTCGGACCCTGCACCACTACGACGAAATCGGACTCGTGGTGCCCGAACGGAGCGACAGCGGGTATCGAATCTACGGCGTCCCGCAGATAGACCGACTCCAAGAAGTCCTGTTCTTCCGGGAACTCGGATTCAGCCTGAAGGACATCACCAGCATCGTCGGCGAACCGACCTATGCCAGGGAGTCGGCCCTAATCCGACAACGCAAACTGCTCGAAGCCAAAACCGAGCGCCTCATGGCAATGCTCGATGCCATCGATCGAGCAATCGAAACGGACACAACAGGAGAAATCATGAATTACGAAGAGAAACTTGAAGTCTTCGGCGACTTCGACCCCGCCGAGTACGAGGACGAGGCCAAGGAACGGTGGGGTGACTCAGACGCCTACAAGCAGTCCGTCAAGCGAACCAGCCAATACACCAAGGATGACTGGCTACGAAACAAGGCTGAAGTCAGCGAGATCTACGCAGCCTTCATGAATTTGATGCGCGCCGGTATCCCTCCGGCAAGCGATCAAGCGGCCGAAGTCGTCGAGCGCCATCGGGCCCACATCAGCCACTGGTATTACGACTGCTCCAAGGAGATTCACGCCGGACTCGGCCAGATGTACGTGGCGGATCCGCGGTTCACGAAGAACATCGACAAACACGGCGAAGGTTTGGCCGCGTACATGTCGGATGCGATCGCCGCAGCCAGCAGCTAGATCGGGGTCACTTTGGACTGGGGTCGATCGAACTGGGGTCAGTGGGGACGTCGACGGCGTGCTCGGTAAGTACCGATAGCGGAATGATCTCCAAGGCACGCTCGTGGGTGGCGGCCAGAACGACCGGAGCGGCGGCTCCGTCCAGATGGGCCCGCAACCAGTTGCGGGCCGTGACGCACCAGCGGTCACCGGGCACCAAACCAGGAAACCGGTATTGCGGCATAGGTGTGGCGAGGTCGTTGCCGATGCCCTGCTGGTGGAGCAGGAATTCGTGGGTAACCACCGCGCAAACGGTATGGCTGCCGAGATCTTGAGGCCCGGTAGTACAACAACCATCGCGATGCCATCCGGTCATCGGGTCAGTCCCGCACTCCTCAAGTATGCCGCCGAGTACGTTTCGATCTGTCATGTTGTCAGTATGCCTCATGTGAGCACCGTGTGGTCCAATGGCCCTTCGCTTCTGGCCCGGGAAGCGATAGGGTCAACCCGATGACATACGCTCCCAACTTGCGAGTCCCGCCGCACGGTTTGGGCCGCTGGTTGGCCCGCGCACCCCGGTACCTGTACCGTATCGGCCTCGGCCGCATGCTCGGCAAGCGATTGGTGCTCCTCGAACACCACGGCCGGCGTTCTGGCGTCACCAGGCAGACGGTCCTGGAGGTGGTCGATGCGGACAGCACCTCCTTGTTGGTTGCTGCAGCGTGGGGCGAACGCAGCGACTGGTTCCAGAACGTCCGAGCCGATCCTTCGGTCGCCATTAGCAGCGGCCCCTGTCGAGGTGTGAGCGCCACCGCCAAGGTGCTGGGCAAATCAGACGCCATCAGGGTCTTCGAACGTTACGCCAACAACCACAAAACGGCCGCTCGTAGCCTCGCTAAGGCCTTCCACCTACCCTTCGGGGACGCCGCCGCCATGGCCGACCTGGTTCCCGTAGTTCGTTTGTCCTTCGACCAGCCGCTCTAGACCCGCACGCCCCGAGACAGATCGTTACCCTCCGACCATGATCGACTACCTGGCGACACTTCAGCGGGAGTCCAACCGATTCGCATCGGTAACCCGGACGGCCGAGCGCAAGGATCCAGTTCCGACCTGTCCTGAATGGAACGTGGCAGATCTGATCTGGCATCTCACCGAGGTTCAATACTTCTGGGCAACCGTCGTGGAAGGGCTTCTTCAGGACCCCGAGGCCGTTCCGCCGTTTGTGCGCCCCGAGGATGGAGACCTTTCCGAAGCGTTCGCCATGCAATCGGCGCGCCTCCAAGACGCGTTGGCGCGCCGCAAGGCCGACGATTCCTGCTGGAGCTGGCACGATGAGGGTCATTCAGTTGGATGGGTCCGCCGGCGCCAGGCACATGAAGCCTTGATACATCGCGTCGATGCAGAAATAGCGACGGAATTAGGGTCTCCAGTCGATCGTGACCTGGGAGCCGATGGGGTAGACGAGATCCTCCGCGTCACCATCGATCTAGACAATCTTCCCGAATGGGCAACCTTCAAGAAGGACGGCACCAGCGCCCGGGTCGAGACATCCGACGATTCGGCCGCTTGGTCCATGAACTTCGGTCGGTTCATCGGCGCAAGCCCGGTCTCCGGCAACGACTATGACTTCGTCGCCGCCCAGCTCAGCCCGTCGATCGCAGACCCGACAGCCATCATCCGGGGCGCTCCGGAAGATCTCGACCTCTGGTTGTGGGGCCGGGGACCGATCGAGTCGTTGTCCATTTCCGGCGATCCTCAAATCGCCGCGAAGCTCCGAGAAGCCGCGGTCGAAGCCACCCAGTAGCCAGGCCTAGATCCAGAGCAATCAGGTGATTCTGTCGACAATCGCCCTGCCACTATGCTTCCCGCCGCATGTTTCCCGGCACTCAGGCCGGCTTACGTCGTACACGAGGGGTCCCAAGAATGTCCGAAAACAGCACCGGCCATTCAAAAGGCCTTGCAGTCACTTCACTGGCGGCGCTTGGGGTTGTATTCGGCGACATCGGCACGAGTCCGCTCTACGCGTTCCGCGAAGCCTTCCACGTCGCCAACCTCGAACCTACGGAACAAGGCGTGCTCGGTGTACTCTCGCTGATCTTCTGGGCATTGGTCCTGATCGTGTCGATCAAGTATTTGATCTTCGTGATGCGAGCCGACAACGACGGTGAAGGCGGCATCCTGGCGTTGACGTCCCTCATTATGGGCGACGCCGTCAAAACCAAACGGCGGGCGTTACTCATCGGCATTGGCCTCTTTGGTACGGCACTGTTGTACGGCGATGGCATGATCACCCCTGCCATATCGGTGCTTTCTGCGGTCGAGGGACTCGAGGTCACTTTCCCCGGTGTTGGACCGTGGGTGCTCGTGATCGCCTGTGTGATTCTGGTCGTCTTGTTCGCCAATCAGCATCGCGGCACGGCAGTACTTGGCGCCCTCTTCGGGCCAATCATGATCGTTTGGTTCGGTGTCCTTGCCTTCCTCGGCATTGTGCAGATCGTCAAGGAACCGGGGGTACTGGCCGCCGTCAACCCGCTTGTGGCCCTCCGCCTGGTCATACAAGAGCCCAGATTCGCGTTTTTGGCACTCGGTGGTGTCTTCCTCGTCGCCACCGGGAGCGAGGCGTTATACGCCGACATGGGCCACTTTGGGACCAAACCCATCCGGGTTGCCTGGTTCGGTCTCGTCTTTCCAGCGCTTGTCCTCAACTATTTCGGGCAGGGTGCGCTCCTCCTCAACAGTCCTGAAGCCATCGAAAACCCGTTCTATTCTCTCGCTCCTTCGTGGGCGGTATTGCCACTCGTGATCCTGGCGACGATGGCAACGGTGATCGCATCCCAAGCTCTAATTTCAGGCGTCTATTCGTTGACCTCTCAGGCCATCCAGCTCGGATACCTCCCCCGTCAACGGATCGATCACACTTCTCCCCACCATCAAGGACAGATCTACGTATCCACGATCAACTGGGTGCTCATGATTGCCGCAGTGGGCCTGGTGGTGACCTTCCAGACTTCGAGCGCCCTGGCGGCTGCCTACGGTGTTGGGGTAGCCACCGACATGGTCATCACCGCCATTCTTATTGCCGTGGTCATGAAGGAGCGGTGGAAGTGGTCAACGCCAGTCGTCGCAGCAGTCATCGGCTCGTTCCTGGTCGTCGACCTGACTTTCTTCGGAGCAAACATCACCAAGATTCCCGCTGGCGGCTGGTTCCCCCTGGTAATTGGGGTGGTCGGGTTCGTGATCATGGCAACCTGGAAGCGAGGTCGCGAACTTATGGCTGCCCGTGTTTCCAATGCCGAGTTCCCGGTCGAGCGGTTCATCCAGTCGGTCGTCAAAACCGATCAACAGCGTGCGTCGGGCACCGGCGTCTATCTGTACTCAAAAGCGGGGGCCACTCCCCCGACTTTGATCACCAACCTGCGACATCACGAAGTTCTGCACGAGAAGATCGTGCTCGTGAGCATTGAGGTCAGCGGCCACCCGCGAGTCCCGCAAGCCCGACGATCAATAGTCCACGACCTTGGCGACGGGTTCTACCAGGTTCAGTTGTTGTACGGCTTCATGCAGCAACCCGACGTCCCCTACGACCTGAAGAATATTGTGTCCACCGAGTTCGGCTTCGACGACGCAAAAGCCACCTACTTCCTCGGGAAGCAGATCGTCCTGGCCACTGATTTACCTGGTATGGCCATTTGGCGAGAGCGCCTCTTCTCGGTGATGCATCGGAACGCCTCAAGCGCCGGTACCTTCTTCAACCTGCCCCACGATCAGGTGGTCGAAGTCGGGATCCAGGTAGCGATCTAGCCGGGGGCTTTCACCGGCACTCGCATGCCACGCAGCCCTGCAGCCGCGCCGTAGAGCACTGCCACGAGAACGATCCCTCCGCCGATCATGGTGGTCCCGGCGGGAGCCTCCGCCAGAAACAGCCACGCCCAGGCAGTAGCCCCCAGAGTTTCTATGGGCCCGAGAAGACTGACCTGAGCCGTGGGAAGGTAGCGGGTGGACGACGCGACGGAGACCCGGCCGGCCGGACCCAGCAGGCCGCCAAGCAGCAACAAGATCAGCACCGCTTTCAGGTTGACGGTCGACGGATTGGCCATAAGGGCCGAGACGATCGCCATGATCAGTCCGCCGAGACCGATGGCAACCGTGCGACGCAACTCGGGGTTTTTGCGCCAGATGGTCAAGTTGGCGGTGTACGCACTGATCGCGCCGACGGCGAACAGGTCGCCCGAAATGCGGCCGTCCCCGAACGACCCGGACATGACGATAAGGATGCCTCCGATCGAGGCAGCGATCGCCATCCACATGCGCGCACTGGTCCGTTCCTTCAACACGACATGCGCCACCAAGGCGGCCAGAACCGGGGTGGCCGCGAATATCACCACAGCGTTGGAAACCGTCGTGTACTGGATCGCCAGAATGAAGAAGATTGTGCTGGTCGCTTGTAGCGTTCCACTGGCCACCATGACCCAGCCGCCGTCCTTGACCGCGGCCGGTAAAGATCTACCGGTGCGGGTCGGTACCAGGATCGACATCGCGATCGCCGTGAACAGGCCGAACCAGAATGCCGTGTCCCACTCGCTCAAACCGGCCACCCGGATACCGAACGATTCGAAGCTGATCACCGTATAGCCGGCCACCCCCATGAGAAGGCCCAATTGGTGCGGACGTAATCGAGAAACCATCCGGTGCAGTATCGTCCTTTTCGACCGACCCGTTGGCGCTATTGGGAGTCCACGAACTACGGATCGAACGGATCCAGGACCGGCCCGGCAGATAGTCTGTTGCACATCGGTCCCCTGGAGCGTCTGTAAGGGTGTGGGAAACGACTTGACGGTCCATTAAAAGCCAATCTGACGCCGAGATCGTCACGTCCCTCTACTTGGAACTGCGGCGTTTTGCAGCCGTTGCCGCGCCGTAGGATTTCGACCCTGATGATGTGCTGCACGGCGTTTTGGTCCACGGACGGCATAAGCTGGTCAGCAGTTATGCTCCCTGACGCCCTGACGGTCCGCCAGATCGCTGACGACTCGGGCTACTCACCCCGGGAGATGTTCCGGTTGCTTAACCGTTGCTACCTCAAGCTCGGCGAGCCAACCCGACTCGGGGCGCTGCTCAAAGCCGCCAGGCTCGGACTCATTTAAGTCAGCCGCCGGCTGAGCATCGACACAAATATTTCACGATCCACGTGCGTTACAACGTTGACATTCGGTGCCTGGCCGGTTACTTCGAGCCAATCGACAATGTCGTGACCCCGAGCATGCCCATCACCGATTTCGATCTCAACGTGCCGAGCCACCGAGGCAGCAATAGACGGATCCAGCGCCACAGCCATGGCGATCGGGTCGGGAAAGTCGAATCCACTCAACTTGGTTTCGCTGAGTGCGAAGTCGTTGAGAACCGCCTGGATGTCGACACTGAACTCGGCAAACGGGGTTCCGATAGAGCGGAGACCTGCCGCCTGGTTGGGATCGAAAGTCGCCGAGGCCACCGAAATGTCCCAACCGATCATCGTGATGTCCATGCCAGCCCGCAAGACGAGCTTGGCTGCCTCGGGATCACACCAGAAGTTGAACTCGCCAAGCGGAGTGACGTTCCCCGTACCGGCACCGGTTCCTCCCATTATGTAACAGTGCCTGACTGCCGCAGCCATCTCCGGAGCACGTAACAGGGCGGCCGCGACGTTGGTGAGTGGTCCGAT
>JAGXFS010000178.1 GCA_024637275.1 Acidimicrobiia bacterium | reverse complement strand
TGCCGGTTCCCCGATTGGCGGAAGAACACCTCCGAACACATCCCACTCGACAATTGAGAGGCCCGCTCGGGAGAGGCGGACGTAGCCGCCAACCGACACCATGGCAGCCACTAGCCCGGCAACCATGAGCAGCCAACGCGCGATCGGGTCGCGCAACCCAGAACCGTCGGAGGTCATCTCGTCCGAGGTTACCCGCACAGGCGACGCTCGACGGCCTGGCGACACCGCCAATCATGCCGCTGCGTGCTAACCGCCGACGCGAGTCGCAGCGCCGATAAGCTCACGATCGGATCGCGCATCCAGCGATAACGTCTTGGTAACAACCTGGTCGACGTTGCGATGCCATCGGTTGCTTTCACCCAGCCCCAAGGCCCGAACCCCGCACCCGAAGTGGTGACGGTCTTTTCCGCCTGCCTCGCAGCATGGCATCGTCCGGAACCCAATGGCCACAGGGCTTCCTGGGCAGGGGCACCGGACACAATGGACCAACTCAACGCGGCTTCGCGCGCCAAGTCGGGGCGTTCGCTCTCTAGATCCACTGGGTTCGCGTTCGTTTTGTACCCGATTTCTTCGCTTGGCAGGCCGGGAGATCCACGGGCAACCCCAAGAAGGGGCGACCAGGACGTAGGAAACGAGGAACCCCACGAACGACGCTAGTCCTGATAAGAAAACCCTGGGCCGCGAACGGAACGGGCTAAGCAGAATCAAAGCGGGCCAAAGTCAGTCACCGTCCCAGCGAACCACGGCGAACCGCACCCGGCGAATACCTCACGGAGATGGGCAGCTCAGGACGCGACGGAACTGGAAAGTTGGACTCGGCCCCGAATACGAAACCGATCAACCGCCCTCTCGGCAAACAAGGCTCATTGGGTCGACGCAGGCCACGACCATGCGGTCAAGCTCCCATTTCGGCTTCCGTTGATACGAGACGGACCCAGGTCTTGTAGGTCTCCACATTACCCTTGAGGCGCACAGCGGTAGGGCACGTACTGTGATCACACTTCACCTGGCCGTCGTCGGCTACAAAATCGAAGATGCATTTGTCGCAGGTCACTTCCAGTTCGGCCGGCAATCCCGGACAGTCGTAAAAGCTGCACGGCCTGGCCGCGAATTCCGCCACCTTGGCAGCGGTACAGCCGGGACACCTAGGACGAAAGTCGCGAACGGCCTCCGGAAGCTCATCGAACTCAGTATCAGACAAATCAGATCCCTCTGCCATAACCATCGCGCTCGAACTCAGACTCCGGCAGGGCCAGTAGGCCCTAACCGGACCGTCTCGAACCGGCCTCCCCGGTCGATGACAACGGCGACCACGCAACGACTTCCATCAGCCATGGCGAACCACCGAACAGAAAAGGTTCGCTTCACCTATCAGCAAACCGAGTAAAGCCGGGCGCTGATGAACGCCACCGTGGCACCATCGGCATCCCGGACCTCTCCCGCTGAGACATCGACCTCACACGATGGATAGACCCCGATATCGACGCCGCCAACCTCTATCGCCGCAACCGTACCGTCGGTAAGTCCGATCAGGATCGGGATCGACTCGCCCGCTTATGGAGGCTCCTACAGTGCAAGATTCTTAATCTTCAGGAAGCAACGAATCTGAGCCCCGGCCCCATTCGACAGCACCCAAGTCAGGGACTCGCGCCACATTCGACCGGATGACGGGTTGCCTCCGCTAGCCAAGCAACGACTAGCAGAGCCTCCAGATTGGGCAGAGATTGGATGAAACGAACCAGCCCTAACGGAAAAACCCCGGCCAGAAACGCTCTGACCAGGGACGCTGCCGCCGTCATCGCAGGAAGTGTGTTGGAAGCACACCTCCGGGCCATGTCGGCGAAGTTCGAAATTGCCACTACCAACGATTCAGGCGCCCCAACAAAGGCTGAAACACTGAACGTGGGTCTCGTTAACGCAGGTGTGTACAACAAACTTGAACAGAAGCAGTTACGGCGAATCTAGGTATCAGAAACGCAGCCGCGCATGGTCGTTACGAGGAATACAACCCGGATCAGGTCGTCGGCTTGCTGAAGAGCGTCCGGCAGTTCCTACTCCGCCACCCGGCTTAGGCCAAGAACGCCTCCGGCGCGCCTTCACCCTGGGCAAGCAATAACTTCGTCACAAATCAGTAGATATCATCCCTCGGACCGCCTCCGCGAGCAAGTGGGTTGTCGATGGCTTCCGCCGCAGGTGGCCGTAAGCCATTCGGGACGACTATCTCGAACATCACGCGAACCATTCTCGGGGAAGGGCACTAGCGCACGATACGTGAGCAACGGGCTCTCCTATCTCGTTAGGGTCGGCTCACTTGCCGGAGACTTTGACGTCTTCGAACATGATGTGCAGGAATGGTTGATCCATTCCGTTGGGCAGCTGATAACCCGTCGGCACCGGGCTCATCTGCGGACCATCAGGCGTCACCACCATGGTGGGCATGATGAGGTGGGCGTGCATGGAGTCGTGGTCGACTTCGCCGTCGAGCGCCAGGCTGTAGTCGCCTTCGGGGTCCCTGGCCCGTTCGGTGAGCATGAAGTGCACGAACCGGTTGTCGGCAACTTTGACGCCGTCGACGTAGAAGTCGGCCGGCCCCCAGAAGGTGACAAAGGCCATGAGTTGTGGCATGAGCGCAGTCCCGATCCCCGTGCGGCCATGCTGGACTACGTTGATGCCCACGCCACCGAAGTTCTCGTGATTCGGCAGCTCAGGTAGGGCTCGATCCACCACGACCCGGTAGTCGTGGAGTCCATCGGGGCTGGTGAAGCGGAAGTCGGCTTCGACCTCGTCCTGTGTGGTCGGTCCGCTCACCGAAGTGAGGTCCTTCACCTTGACCTTGGCAGACCCGGTAATGGGTTTTGCCAAGTCCCCGAAAGGTCCCGGCATCTTCGTTTGATAGATGCCGTCACCAACGGTACGAGCGGCGAGCGGCAACAACTCCTCCCGAAGCGGGGTGCCAGGCGTTCCGAAGATGGTCGGATCCAAGCGTCTCACCCCTGGCATCACCCAGCGGACATCTCCGTCGGCCGGCGCCCTCAGGCTCACTGTGGTCGGTCCGGCGACGACGGTCCGTGGGGAACTGGCAAACGCAACCACCGAGGTCAGGGCGACCAGCAGGGCTGTGACGAGTGCGACGAAGTACTTGTTTCTTTGCAAGATATTCTCCTCTTGACGACACGGACTGCAACCTCGACACGGCGGTCCCAATGGCGCGACTATCAGGAGTCGGACACACTGGTTGGAGCCGGAAGACGTGTGTCGAGGAACCGGCACGGCACATCAGTTTCTCTGTACCCATTCGCTGGCGTCAGCTACGTCAACGACCGGTCTGCGATCGACAGTTACGGATGACTCGGATCGCGCACGATGCCGGCAAATTGCTGTTCGGAGCGGACAAACGCCACGATTTTGGATACTTCGTCCCTCGTCAATCCCGCAACTGGCGGCATCGGACCGAACTCCCAGTGATGAGGCGTGACACCCAATGCGGCCGCTTGCTGAAATGCTTCATCCCCGTGATGATTCGGGGCATATATCACGTTGAGAAACGGCGGGCCTGTCGGTGTGCCACGTAGGTCGGCACCGTGGCATGCTGCACAACTGGCCGTGTAAAGCTGCTCGCCCGCAGCAACCAGGGCAAGATCGATCCCTTCAGGGGCATCGGGACCACGCACACCGCCTCCGGCCTGCACTCCGAGAAAGATCGCCAGACCGACCGCCCCAAGCGCCAACCACCATGGCGAAATCGCCCGACCAGCCACCCTCACCTGCCGCGACTTGGCCTTCCTGAGTTTGCTCATCTTCCGCTCCCCAATGTCCGGTACGTGGACAGTCACACTCTATGCTCGCGCTTTCGTGTTCGAACTGTCGCGTCAACACTCCGCCAATCCGGGGAGACTGGCGATGCGCTCCGGTACGCTGACCTAACTCATGTTCTACACATTCCAGTCGAGTGGAATGTCAAACGGTAGACTGGGAATCAAAAATCAGTGAAGTTGCCTACCGGACCGGACTGACAACCAGGACCATCCGCTACTACTGGGGACCGGCCTGTTACCCGAGCCGGACGGCGACCCAAACGACTGCCGTGACTCTGGGAACAACGTGATCGACCGGCTTCTCTAGGTCAGCGACGCCCAGGCCTCAGGTGGGTCGCCGACGCTGTGACCTCCGCAAGCGGACATGGAATGGTCGGGATTGGCCGACGTGGGCTTCGACTATCGCGTCAAGGTTGCGGTGGAACGCGGCTACCCGGTGTACGCCTCGGTGCCCGAGCGCGCCAACCCGGGTGATCAAGCAAACGCGGTGCGCGCAGTGAAGGCGGCGATGCCGGGATGAGCACGCGAACTCGTTCGAACGGGGCCCGAAGCAGGACTCTCGAGCGCGCCACACCGCTCAGGCCGCTTCGCCGCCATCGGACCGTAACGCATCTTGAAGTCACAGGTCTTGGGATCCTAACTCGCCGATGCGGATCCCATCCCGGCACTCAAAAGCTGCGGCAGGAACCCATCTAAACTATTCAGTGCCAGGGTGCGATACACTCTCCTCTGCTCCGCCCACCCGTTTGCAAGGAGGATCAGCCATGGCTCGATCGCCGCAACGCCACACCGATGAACCGGGCCTAGACATCGCTGACAGCCCGAGAGGGACGGGGCCAGGGAGAAAGCGCGAACGCCTCATTCGACATCTAACGGTCGCGGTCTTGTCGATCACTCTGACGTGGATCTTCTGGTCGACGCGGCCAAACTGGGTTCCAGAGATGCGCCTCTGGAAAGCGGTCGGAGATGCGTCGTTCGTGTTACTGGTAGCGTCGCTCACGCTTGGGCCCCTAGCCAGATTGGTGCCAGCGGTGCGCCCCTGGATGCGCTGGAGACGTCAACTCGGCATCTGGTTCGCCTTGACGTCCAGCGTCCACGGCGTTCTCGTCCTCAACGGCTGGGCCGAATGGAGTCTTCGCCGGTTCCTCGGCTATGAGTTCGTGCCCCAGCTCGGACGCGAGGCTAGAATGGAACCAGGGTTCGGTCTGGCGAATCTGATCGGGATTGTTGCACTGATTCTGGCGTTGATTCTCGCTGCAACATCATCGGACCGGGCATTGCGAAGGCTGGGCAGACCAGCATGGACCTGGCTCCATCGTCTCTCCCAGACGATTCTCATCTTGGCCCTCCTTCACGGCGGCTACTTTCTCTTTATCCATTTCACCGCCTCGTTTCACAAGGTGCCACCCGGCGCGGACTGGTTTCGCATACCGTTCCTGGCCACCGGTCTCGGTGTGGTTGCGCTCCAGGGTATGGCCTTCGCGCGGACAGTTCGCCCGGGCTCCGGAGCCGCAAACTGAACGAACAGGTTGCCACGACCGGGAGTCGAAATTCGCGCCGATACGAGTCGGGTCCCCCGTGATTCCCCGGACGTCAGATGAATCCGCTGACGTCCTCGTAAGGTGGATTCACCAGAGCCATTCGGACACGGTCACTGAAGCTCGACGGGGTAACTTCACCAGCAACCTCGCCAACCCGTCATCCAGGCTGCTGGCTGTGTTCCAGACCGAACGATCGGACTGGGTGACTTCGTTCGGTATGGAGCCGCGACCTCGCCCCGTCGGTGACCGTTTACCAGCGGTCTTTGCGTCTGGGCTGCCGGGCCGTTTCATTGCAGCCTCGACACAATCCTGAGGCGCCCCTCATGGCCAGGCGGCTGATTCGGGGTGCCGAACACCGGTCCACGCCGGAAAATCATTCTCCTGAACCTTCACGGGGGGGTGTCCCCATCTTGTTGTCAAGGGGTTATGCGGCGTTTTCTAGGTCGGGGTCCTCGGTGGGGGTGCGGTAGGCCTCGTTGTGGCGGAGCATGGCGAGGATGACGTCGCAGCGGCGGCGGGCGAGGCAGATGACGGCTGCGTTGTGTTTCTTGCCTTCGGTTCGTTTACGGTCGTAGAACCGTTTCGATTCGGGTGATCGTAATGATGCGAAGGCGGCGAGAAACATGGCGTTCTTGAGTCGGTGGTTGCCCCGCCGACTTTGGGATGCCCCGTCACCGATCTCAGCGAGGATCCGGGCGCCGGTTCTCGGTCCGATACCTGGCATGGTTGCCAGCAGCTCTCCGAAAGGGTGGGCCCCGAAAACCTCCTCGATGTCGGCTGCCAAACGTGTCACGGCGTTTCTCCGTCAGTCACAGGCGGGCCTACGGCTGGCTAGAAGGGGATGACCTAGTGGAGTTGGAGACCTGTCCCCACAACCCACCCTGCGCCTGAAGAAGAGCCGGCCCTACTCATCTCCTAGCCGAGGCGACCTACGGAGTCGGAGCCACCCCCACCGCCCACCTGAGGCGGACGTACCAGGGGGTAAGAAGGGTCGGCCTTCGGCTTATCGACGAAGTTCCTCCCTCTGGTCATGGTGAAGGGAATCGAGGTCGAGAGCCACAGCCCTCGATTCTTCCGCACGGTTGGCCTATCGACAAAGTTATATCTTTCATGCCTACGGTGGCAGGGCGATACCTAACCGTGAGGACTAAATGACTCCCTGCACACCTATCCGATGATCGCCACAGCGTCTGACATCGCCTGTCTGGCTCTGCTCATGGGTCCAAGCCACCCGGAGAACGCCCCGTTTTCAGAATACGGCCATACAGAGGCTCCCAAAGCGCAAGATTTTTTTATCTTTAGGGACCAACGAATCTGAGTCCTGACCAATCCGGTGGGCCACGACGAGGGCCTCGAAGAAGTTGGCCTATCGACGTGGGCCGATCGTCAAGCCGACTGTGGGAGGGGGTTTGGTTCGTCCGCTTCTGGCTCGTAGCTGACCGCAGGCTGCGTCGATATCTTTCCCGCGGGTATCCCGAACCGTGACGTTCACTCCACGTTGCTTCAGCGCGGCGGCAAACTGTTCTATGTGAAGCTTGGTTGACGCACGCTCCTCGCTGAGGGGAGTCGGGTTCAATGCGATGAGATTGACGTGGGCAAGGATTCGGTGTGCGATTCCGGCCAGCTTGTCGGCTTGGTCCAAATTATCGTTCACTCCGTCCATCATCGTCCACTCGACGCTCACCCGCCGTCCGGTGGTCTCTCGATAGAAGGTCGCGGCTTCTTCCAGGTCGGCGATGGGGTACCGCTTGTTTATTGGGACAAGAGATGTCCGTAGTTCGTCGTCGGCGGCGTGGAGGCTAATCGCAAGGTTTATCGGCCATCCGGCGTTGGCGAGTTGCCGGATTCCTGGAACGATTCCAACGGTGGACACTGTTAGCGATCGAGGTGACATCTTCATTTCTTCGATCATCCTGCGCAACGCTTCGGTTACCCGCTTGAGATTCGCGAGCGGTTCTCCCATACCCATAAATACGATGTTGGTCAGATGGTCGGGAACCCCCGGCATACCGATCTGACGAAGGAAGGCTTGGGCGTAGGCAACCTGAGCCACTATCTCTCCGGGTTCGAGATGGCGCTCAAATCCGAACTGGCCCGTCGCGCAAAAAGTGCAGGCGAGCGCGCAACCTGCCTGAGAGGAGATGCACAACGTCGCTCGCTTCGGGTACCCCATGAGCACGGTTTCGATGGCGGCTCCATCAGCGGCAGTGAAGAGCCACTTTCGGGTCTTACCCGCGTCACCGACCTGCTCGTCTTCGATGGCAAAGGGCCACAGGTGGTCCGAAAAGGATTCGCGCACATGGATCGGAAGGTTGGTCATGTCGCTGGCTGACAAAACGGGAGTTCGGTAGAGCCACTGGCGGAGTTGATCCACCCGATAGCTTGGTTCGCCCGATAGGAGATGGTCGAGAGCTTCAGGATGCGTGAGATAGGGCACATCTCCATGTTACCCAGACGCACTAGGAACCTTGAGGCCGACGGAAGTCTCGAAGCGCCTAGCCATGGAGCAGGGCTGGTTGTTTTTGGCCTTCACCCCACTTGGTAATATCCCATGTATGAAGGCGGTCGTTTACAGCAGGGTCAGCACCAAGGCCCGAGTGGATGAGGGATTCGATCCGTTGATGTCTCTTAGTGACGGAGCGGCGAGCCGCTCGCCAACTACCGGCGCGTGCGCGAGTCGCTTCGTCGGATCATCGAAGTCCGGGGGCTTGGCGCCCGGTCCGTCACCGTGTCGACCGTCAGGGTCGTCCCGGGGATGTTGGCTCTTGCCGAAGAACCATGGCAGCTCACACTGGCCGTAAGCTTGCATGCGGCCGATGACGAGTTGCGATCATCGCTCGTTCCGCTGAACAAGCGGTATCCAATTGCCGCCGTGGAGGCCGCGGCGGCCAACTATTTCAGCGCCAAGGGTCGGCGAGTTTCGCTCGAATGGACCCTCATCGATGGGGTCAATGACACACTCGATCAGGCCAGGAAACTGGCCCCCATCGCCGAGCGCCTGCAATCGCATGTCAACGTCATAGCCCTCAACCCGACTCCGCTCAGCCCCGATTAGCCATCCCGGCCTGAGCGTATCAAGGCATTCATGGGCGAGCTTGAGCGCCTCGGCGTGAATGGCACCCTCCGACATATGCGCGGGCAGGACATCGACGCAGCTTGCGGCCAGCTCCGAGCCCGATCCGAACCCAAGCGAGGGTCGGCCCAGCGGGTGGAGATCAGTCGCCCGTAACTGGCTCACAAAGCTTGAATTACAAACTTGTGAGACGATAAGGTGCGAGGGAAGCGGGCGGACGCTTCAGGAGACAACTGCATGCTCTCGTACCTCACCCGGCTGGATTCCAGCCGCCGTGCCGCCATCACGGTTCTTATTCTCTGCTTGGCTGCGCTCGCCGCGATCTCGGGCTACACCGTGAAATCGGGCGACACGCTTTCGGAGATAGCCAGCCAAAATGGCGTCAGCACTTCAGCTCTGGCGACCGCCAACGGTATCAACGATCCCAACAAGATCTGGGTTGGTCAGGTGCTCACGGTCCCTACCGGCACGTCCGAATCCACTGCGTCGGTGTTCTACGTGGTGCAACCCGGTGAAACGCTCGGCAAAATAGCCCACAAGTTCAAAACCACGGTTTCGGCAATCAGCACCCTCAACGGGATCACGAATCCGGCGCTCGTATACGCAGGCACCCGTCTCAAAGTGAGTGGCACAGTTTCCGAAGCCAAAAGTTCGACGGCCGTGACGACTACCAAGACGCACACGGTTAAATCCGGAGAGACGTTGTCTCAGATTGCCGGTAAGTACAGCATGCGATCCAGCGACCTGGCATCCGCTAATTCGATTACGAACCCCAATCGTATCTATGTCGGACAGGTTCTCAAGGTGAGCGGCAGTGGCGGTTTCGTGTGCCCGGTCCCGGGGTCAACCTTCTTTAACGACTGGGGCTTCCCCCGGTCCGGGGGGCGCTACCACACAGGCAACGACCTGTTCGCTTTGAGGGGCACTCCGGTGGTGGCTCCGGTATC
>JAGXFS010000022.1 GCA_024637275.1 Acidimicrobiia bacterium | reverse complement strand
CCCGCTTCGACGAGCAGGCTTCCCCCGAGTGCCGGTCGGTCGTCGGACACTGCCTGTGCAATTTGACGCCTCATCTGGTCACGGCGGGCATGGCTGACCTCGAGCTCAATAGCACGCGGTGTCGGACCGTACCCGAGGTCGTCGTCGACGAGCCAGCCCGATGCGATCAGCGCGTCGCCCGCCGCGAGTACGGCGTCGACGGACATACCAGTCACGGTCGCCAGGTCTGAGGCGCTCAAGGGAGCATTGGCGATGCCCACTACCTCAGCTAGGGTTCGTTGATCCCCGGTTAGAGCGGTTTCGTCGCTCAATCTATCCTCTCCAAGTTGCTTCCTGACATCGTACTCTCAGCGGGTTAACGCTTGCTTTCAGAGTCAGGTCGCGTCTCAGGTGTTTCGAATTCGCTGGATCTGCCCGATAGCGATTGGCTCTAGCTGGACCTGGATAGCACCGGCTTGTACGCCGGCCGCTTCTTCTCGAAGGTGTCGATGGCGTCGGCGTGTCCCAACGTGATTCCGATGTCGTCGAGGCCGTTGAGTAGGCGGTGCTTGATGAACGGGTCGATGTCGAAGTCTGCTTCGAAACCGTCGGCCGTCACTTTCTGGCTGGGGACGTCGATGATCACTTCGGCGGTTGGTTTGTGCTGGGCCAGTTCGGTGAGATACGCACACTCTTTTTCGGTCAACACCACCGGTAACAGGCCAACCTTGGTGCAGTTGTTGAAGAATATGTCGGCGAAGGACGGTGCAATGACGGCTTCGAATCCCCAGTCTTGAATACCCCACGGGGCGTGCTCGCGTGACGAGCCGGATCCGAAATTAGGTCCGGTAACCAGCACTTTGGCGTTCTGGTACTCGGGACGGTTGATTACGAACTCAGGATTCATTGCTCCGTCGGCCGTGCGGCGCCAGTCCCAAAATAGGTACTGGCCGTAACCGGTACGTTCGACCCGCTTGAGGAACTGTTTCGGCATGATCTGGTCAGTGTCGACGTGGGCGCGCGGGAGAGGAAGCATGCTTCCGACGATACGATCGATGGCGTTCATGCGAAGCTCCTCACATCCGTTAGATGACCAGTGACCGCCGCAGCCGCCGCCATACCCGGAGATAGGAGATGGGTGCGGCCACCTTGCCCCTGGCGGCCTTCAAAGTTGCGGTTCGACGTTGAGGCACAGCGTTCGCCGGGTGAAAGAATGTCCGGGTTCATGCCGAGGCACATCGAACAGCCCGCATCGCGCCACTCGAACCCGGCTGCTTTGAAGACCTGGTCGAGGCCTTCATCTTCGGCCTGAAGTTTCACCAGTCCCGACCCTGGAACGACCATGGCCGAGACGTGCGGCGAGATGGTTTTGCCCCGGAGTACGGCGGCTGCCTCACGTAGGTCCTCGATCCGCCCGTTCGTACACGAGCCCAAAAAGACCCGGTCGATCTGGATGTCAGTCAGTGCCATGCCCGGCGTGAGGGCCATATATTCAATGGCCCGTTCGGCCGAGTCACGCTCGATGGGGTCTTCGATGTATTCGGGAATCGGCACGTGGCCGGTCACCGGCAGCGTCTGCCCCGGATTGGTTCCCCACGACACGTGAGGGACCAACTCGGCGGCGTCGATGATGAGCTCGGTGTCGTAGGTAGCGCCGGCGTCGGTTTGTAGCGACATCCAGTAGGCGACGGCGGCGTCCCAGTCGGCCCCGGTTGGAGCCAACGGCCGGCCTTTGAGGTAGTCGACGGTGGTCTGGTCGGGGGCGATCATGCCGGCGCGAGCGCCGCCCTCGATCGACATGTTGCAGATCGTCATGCGACCTTCCATCGATAGGGCTTCGATAGCCGAACCGCGGTATTCGATGACGTGGCCATTGGCGCCGTGCGTCCCGATTCGGGCGATGATCCCGAGGATGATGTCCTTGGCGGTCACACCAGGGGCTAGCTCGCCATCAATGGTGATGCCCATGGACTTCGGTTTGCTCTGCGGGAGGGTCTGGGTGGCCAACACATGCTCAACCTCTGACGTGCCGATACCGAAAGCCAGCGACCCGAAGGCACCGTGCGTTGCAGTGTGAGAGTCTCCGCAGACGATGGTCATTCCTGGTTGCGTGGCACCCTGTTCCGGCGAAATGACGTGCACGATGCCCTGGCGCGGGTCGTCCAAGCCGTAGAGCGTGATGTCGAATTCGGCGCAGTTATCGATCAACGTATCAATCTGCTTCTTCGATAAGGGATCGCGAATCCCTAATTCCCTACCGGCGGTCGGTACTCCATGATCGATGGTGGACATGGTCAGGTCCGGTCGCCGCACGGTCCGGCCGGCCATCCGTAGTGAATCAAACGCCTGCGGGGACGTCACCTCGTGGACGAGGTGGAGGTCGATGTAAAGCAGGGTCGGGTTGCCGGGAGCGCTGTGGACGACATGGTCATCCCAGACTTTCTCGAACAGGGTTCTTGGTTCGGTCATCGGTGCTCCATCGGGGTAACCATCTTGCGCGCCTTGCAGGGTAGCCGTACCGCTCCTGGCCAGCTACACAGGTTTGAGCAGCTCCGGGGTCAGTCGGTCGTGGAAGAGGTCCGTAGGAATCGGGCGGTCGGTTCGTAGCAAGGCAAGATTCCAGGACGGCGAGGCACCGAGCGCCCAGCGAAGCAGCCGGACGGCTTGGCGGCCACGAAACTCGTTGCCAGGCAACGAATAGATACCCAGGAGGTCCCGGAGGTTGGCAGGCACGGTTGCAACGGACGCATCCAGCAATGCCCAATATCCAGCCCGGGTCGATGCGGCAAGCCCACCGGGATTGCGAAGGAATCGAATGGTTTCTTCCATGGCCGGTGATGGGGCGAGATCGGGGTGGTTCGTGACCCAATCGTGAAGCTCGTCGGCCGTTTCCGGAAGTGGGTTGGACCCGAGGAGTGCCCCCAGTTTGGTCTGTTCGGCAACGAACTGGTCGGCCTCAGATACGGTTAGCGGCTTGGGCCCGTAGTACTGGTAGGCGATGAGGAATGAGTCGACGAGCACGTTGTGCACCCAGGCAGCCATGGCCGGATGACCCGCTGAATACGCTTGACCCCGATGTGAGGTTCCTTTCACGGGTCGATGCGCCTGCCGGACCGCCCCGATCGCAGCTTCGACTTCGGGCATGGCGCCATACGAGGTAGCGGTTACATAGGAGGAGGTCCGAGAGAGTCTTCCGAGGGGGTCTTCATGGTACGTTGAATGTTCCGACACACCCGCCACTACTTCTGGATGGGCTGCCTGGATGAGGAGAGCCCGGATGCCGCCGACAAACGCAGCTGAATCACCCACCACCCGCCAGGTGATTGAATCTGGTCCGAACAGGCCCGGATCGCCGTGGTAGGTCAGGGTGTTGCTGAGTGGGAATTCGGCATGGTCGAACGGGCCTACGGCCGCGTTGGTAATTCTCTGCCGGTATCCGTCGAGGGCGTCTCTAAATGTCATGGCGTAATTTTCCCATGGTTCTGAAAGCACCCCAAGCTGGCCTAGCGTTGAGTGATCGGTTCGCCCTGTTCGTCGAACGCGATGATGTGTCCCGACTTGGCCACTTTCGTCTTCATGTAAGCGAGGTTGTGCTCGGTTGGCTCCATCACGTGGGCGATGCGTTCGGTCACTTTGATGCCGTGCTCTTCGAGACCGGCCACCTTCTTCGGGTTGTTCGTCATCAGCTTGATCGACTGGACGTTGAGGGAATGAAGCATGTGGGCGGCCACGCCATACTCCCGGGTGTCGTCAGGAAACCCGAGTGCCAGGTTGGCTTCGACCGTGTCGAGACCCGAGTCCTGAAGTTGGTAGGCCTTGATTTTGTTGGTGAGACCGATGCCCCGACCTTCCTGCCGGAGATAGAGAAGGATGCCTGTGTCCATCTTTCCGATGGCGATCATGGCTGCCTCGAGTTGATCTCGGCAATCGCACCGGAGCGATCCGGCTGCATCGCCGGTCAGGCATTCCGAATGCAGACGCACCGGTACGTCCTCGGCGCCGCACACATCTCCCCGGATGAAAGCCGCATGCTCCTTATCGTCCACGTTGTTTACGAACCCGGCAACCTGAAAGTCGCCGAACACCGACGGCAGGTCGGCTATCCCGGCGAGGCTCACACAGATGTCAGCGTGCTCGCCACAATTATGTTGGCGATCGCGTTCGAGAAGCTCGCTGATTTCATCCTCGCTGATGTGCATGCTTGATCGTCCTGGCTTGATGAGAGTGTGATCAAGCTAACGCACCGGGGCGAATAACATTCCAGGCCGCTAGTCGCAGCCTTCGTTGACGGACACCGGGTTCGATGCGCCATACTGGACATATGGCGATCGTTCTCGCAATGCTGGTAGCTCTGGCCGTCCCGATTGGCGGCGTGTTCGGGGATGGGTCGGCCACGGCGGTGGTGGCCTCTGAAGGTCAGATTTCGGTTGATCTGCGAGTGGAAGGCCCGGCCGATTCGGCAGTGGTGGCTCACCTCATCGACCCCGGCGACAACCAGGAGACAGTGACACTCGGTAGTCAGACAGACGGCGTATTCACGGGGTCGATCGTTGTCGAGAACGCCAACCTGGTGGTTGTGTTTGAGGCGCTTGCAACGAACGGGGCGAGCACGTTGTCGGAGCCCACGACACTCCTCGAGTTGGGCGTCGATCCGGTGGTGCTTGGCTATCCGGACCCGGCAATAGTCACTGACGATTCCGAACCCCCTCTAGTGTCTCCCGAGAATCAACGATTGCTTTGGGTGGCCGGTGGGGCGGTGGCTGCGGCGCTGGCGCTAGTCGCCTTTTGGGCGGCTGGCCCGAAGCCAAAGTCAGCTGCAGACGAGGAGGAATGATGAGCGTCGGTTTTATCGGGCTAGGGATCATGGGGGCCGGAATGGCCGCCAATCTACTTAAGGATGGTCACGACCTGACCATCTGGAACCGGACTGCCAGCCGGATGACACCGCTGGTTGACCTCGGCGCCACCGCGGCGGCCTCGCCGGCTGAGGTCGCCGAACAATGCGACATCATCATGATCTGTGTCTCCGATACCCCCGACGTGCAACAAGTCGTGCTAGGCGATCACGGCGTTCTCGAAGGTATCACGGCCGGATCCTTGATCATCGACCACTCGACGATCTCGCCGTCGGCGACTATTGAATTGGCTGGCGCGACCCTGGCGAAATCGGCCCATTGGTTGGACGCCCCGGTTTCGGGCGGCAGTGAAGGCGCCGTCAAAGGGACGTTGTCGATCATGATCGGGGGCGATGCCGCCCAACTCGAACGAGCGATGCCATATCTCAATTCGGTCGGTACCACCATCACCCACGTTGGTGATCAGGGAGCCGGCCAGTTGGCGAAGGTCGTGAACCAGATTCTGGTGGTTGGTAACCAGTTGGCCGTCAGCGAGGCGATGCTTGTTGCCCAGGCCGGGGGACTAGACCTCAACAAGACCCTCGACGCGGTCAAGGGTGGAGCGGCCGGATCGTGGATGCTTGCCAACCGGGGACCTCAGATGATCGTGAGGGACTGGACACCCGGTTTTACGATCGACCTCCAGCAGAAGGATCTGCGACTCGTACTCGAAGCGGCGAATGACCTCGGCGTCCCGATTCCTGGCACCTCGTTGATCTACCAGTTGTACCGTGCCCTGCAGACTCAGGGTCTCGGATCAGAAGGTAATCATGCCCTGGTCAAGGCTCTCGAAGACATGTGCGGTATCCACGTTGGAGAAGTGGACGGTTGAGCAAAAAGATGGGGCGTTCAAACGAACGCCCCATCTCCTCCCATTTGCCCCTGGCTAGATTTCTACATCCAATTCGGCAGCTTGCCAGCCCTTCATTGAAGGGCCGAAGATTCGGACATTGTCAATGCCCATTACGTTGAGCGTTGATCCAGCGATCGCAGCTCGGTGACCCGACGCGCAATACACGACGACTGGTACATCTGTTGGAATCTCGTCGACGCGTGTAATGAGTTCCCTGAGTGGGATATTCACGGCTCCGGGGATGTGGCCTTCGGCATATTCGCCCGGTTCGCGGACGTCAACGATGAAGGCGCCGGCGTCTATGGCTCCCTGCATCGCTACGGCGTCGCCGATTCCGAGATACCCTTCGGGCATCACGAGATAGACTTCCTCGACCGCTGCGATCAGAGCAGGATCGATGAACACTGCGCCGAGGGACACTGCTGCCACCGCTTCGGTGCTTGTCTCCTCGCCGGCATCCACCCATCCGGCGTAGCTCGGTCCGAACGCCTTGACGTTATCGAAGCCCAGAAGTTGGAGTCCTGCCACGGCGAGTGCGGCGCGATAACCGCTCTTGCAGTAAACGATGACCTGTCCGTCCATGGGGATCTCGTCGAGATGCTTTGTTATCTCGCGGATCGGAATATTGATCGCCCCGGGTATGTGCCCTTCCGAGTACTCGTCAGGCTGGCGAACATCGATGAGGAAGGCCCCACCGACATCCACGGCCTCCTTGAAGGCCGCTACGTCCCCAGCAGTCAAAAACCCTTCCGGTATCGACGACAGGAAACCGTCGCCGACAGCCATGATGTCGAGTGCCTGGACGGCCATCGTGGTCGTGGTGACTGCCGCAGGCTCTGGCGTAGTTGCCTGGGTCGTCGACGTCTCTGCTGCCGTGCCACAACCGGCGAGTACCAGCGTTAGGGCGGTTAGTAGTGCAACGAAAATCCGGCGCATCTTGGCGTCAGACATAATGTCTCCTTCTCCTTCATAGGATGCTTTCCAAACCTGCGAATAGGACGACGAAGCGCAGTCCTGCCGCGCCCGCCAGCTTCAGATACGGCGCGATCTGGGCGACCCGCTGGGACACCCAGTGCCGTATTTCCGAGATCTCTAGCGTTACGGGAATGAGGAGGCCGCCGAATACGACGAGTGCCCAGAACCAGCCAGCAAAGCTTCCCGTCGTGAGGAGGTCGGGACCAAAGGATCCCGGTGAGCGGACGGTGGCGAGGTAAGTGAAGAGAAGCGCTAGTTCGACAAGACACAAACTGACCGATAGTGGAGCGAGCTTCCGATGGGCTTCCGACTCGAGCCACAGGCATAGGAAGGCTCCGGCGCTGGCGATGCCCGAGATCAGGAATAGAGGTGGAAGCAGCCCCGAGTCCCATATCGGCCGGGCGGTGATCGTCGACAGCAGGAAGCCCGTGTACAGGGCCAGACTTGTGCCAACGACCATGCTCGCCCCCGCCACCGGCCTCGCGATCGTGTCCGTCCACCGGGTCACCCTGTCGAGTAGACGAATCACAGATTGGGGCAGGTCCCAGGGCAGCAGTCGATGATGGCGTATGAAGCGTAGGCCAAGGAGAACCGTTGCGACTGCGAGAATCCAGCTACCCCACGACATGGGCGATGATGGTCGGAACGTGGTGAAGAAACGCCACGCATTCTCTTTGTTGGACAGATCGGCGAACAGCAAGGCCAGGCCGAGCGCTAGCAGTGGGAGCCCGGCCAGATCGGCAATGCGAAGACCCCGGTCGAATTCTCGCTTCTTCCGCAGCATGAAATAGCCTGCGAAGATCATCAATCCACCGACCAACCCCCCAATGAACAGGTAACCGGCCACGGTCCAGTCCCATGACTCAAGGACCGGGGTTACGCCCTCGTTGTTACCAACGACAGAGATCTCTGTGCTGTCCATCTCAAGTTGTTTCCAGTCGTTCGCTCGGGCCGTTCGTAAACTGCGAGTTGAGGTAGAACAGGTGCGGGTTGGCGCCGGTATCGGGGTTCACTACCGATACGGATCGGGCCTTCACAAGAGCATCGTTGATCGGGTCCGCCTCGTCGTCGAGATCACCGAAAACTCTGGCCCCGGTCGGGCAGGTCTGGACGCACGCCGGCTGACGTCCCGCAGCCAAGCGGTGTTCGCAGAAGGTGCATTTGTCGACCCAGCCATCGCGGTGCACGTAACGCATGCCGTATGGGCAGGCGGTGACACACGCTTTGCAGCCGGTGCACTTGGCAGGGTCGACCAGGACAATGCCGTCGGCAGTCTGGTAGGTCGCTCCCGTCGGACAGACATCGATGCATGGAGCGTCTGCGCAGTGGAAACAGCTTTCAACCCTGAATTCGGTCCGGAGGTTCGGGAACGTGCCGACAGTGGTCGTTCGCATTCTGGTACGGAATTGCCCAACGGGAACTTCGTTCTCCGCGGAACAGGCGACGATGCAGGCTTCACAGCCGAGACAAAGGTCGACATCGAGGGTCATGGCCCACCGGGTCATGACGTGCGCTCCAACTTGACGAAGTTGACCCGCATCCCCGCTCCGCCGCTGATCGGATCTAGTGCGTAGCGGGTCTGCAGGCCAGCGTCCGACACGCCGCGGCCGTTGGCCACGTGCATGTCAGGCGATTCGTGACCGAATCCGTGGACCATGTACACGGCGTCGTTGCGGATTCGCTCAGTGACGGAGACCCCGATAGGACCCGATCGGACTCCGTCTTGGTTTTCGAGCATGACCTTGTCGTCGGATGAGATGCCAAGGGTTTTGGCTGCCGCTGTGCCGACCCAGACGGTGTTCTCGCTGAAAAGGGCGGCCAGCTGCGGAGTGTTCTGAGTCTTGGCGAAGGTGTGGGCGGGATGTCGCCCGTACAGGAGCCGGAAGTAGCCGGCTGGCGGTTCCTCGGTCGGCTCAAACGTCGGAAGTGGGTCGTGGCCAGCTGCCTCGAGCGACTCGGACCAAAGTTCGATCAACCCGCTCGGGGTCATGAATGGTGATGCGGGGACGTCGGCCAGATACGGTTGGCCTTGTTGCACTATCACGCCACCCGAGTCTCTCAGCTTCTCGATACTGCTACCGATCGACCGAAGTCTCGTATTGATCCACTCGTCTGCCGTCTCCCAAGCGAAGTACTGGTCGAGCCCCAGCCGCAGTCCCAGCTCTCGAGCAATCCACCAGCCCGGCTTGGTGTCGAAGAGTGGTGCAACGGCGGGTTCGCGTAGGGCCACGTACGGGGTCAGGTGGGCGGTGGTCAAAAGGTCATCGTGCCGTTCCAGATAGGTTGCTTCCGGGAGTACGACGTCGGCCCACGCAATGTGATCTTGGGGGAGGACGTCGATGGCAACGAACAGATCAAGTGCTTCGAAAGCTTGTTTCGTCCGGTTCGGGTTGGGAATGCTGTGCAGCATGTTGATACCAAACGCGATGAGACCCTTGATCGGGTACGGATCGCCAGTGATCATCGGATCGATCAGCTCCTGAATGGCGGTTGGGCCTCTCCAGAAGGTATCCCGTGCACCATCAGCGCGAGCTTTTCCTGAGGGACCGAGGGGGAGAACGTCGGAGCTCTCTCCGGGTTCGGTCGAGCATCCTCCCGCAGATCCGACTACGGCATAAGGGGGATGAGGGTAACTCTCGATGTAGGGGCTCTTGTTCAAGTACAGGCCGCCTGGCTGTCCCCATGCGCCAAGCAGTGCGTTGAAGATATAGGCCGCCCGCATCCGTTGCGTATCGTTGCCGTACCAGGTCACATGACGGCCAGGGACAATTGCGGCCCGCGGTCGCGCGTCGGCCAACATGCGGGCCGATTCGCGAATCAGGTCCGGGTGTAGGTCGGTAATCCCGGATGCCCATTCGGGAGTCAGCGTGGCCACATGGTCGCTCAATTGCTCAAACCCCACGGTCCACGTGTCCACATACTCGGCCTCGTACCGGCCTTCGTCGATGAGCACATGAATCCATGCCAGCAACAGCGCCGTGTCCGTTCCTGGTTTGATCGGAAGCCACAAGTCGGCCTTGGAAGCGGCGGTGGAGAAACGGGGATCGACGACTACCACCTTGGCGCCCCGTGCTCTTGCTTTCGAGAAGTCCTGCATGACGGTGTTGCGGGTGTCCTCGCCGATATGCGAGCCGATGAGTGCAAAAGCCTCGATGTGATCCCAGTCGACTGGCTCGTGTCCGCCAATCGGCAAGCCGGTCGTTAGTAACGCCGCTTCGTCACGAGGACCCGTGCAAAGTGATGTCGAGGGTCGGCCGGCGTTCGGCGAGCCCCACGCTTGAGCGAGGTGGTCGACAAACCATGAGTCGCCCCCGGTGTGACCCAAGAACGCGATTGACTCAGGTCCATACTCGTCTCGGATCGCCCCCATTTTCTGAGCGATGTAGTCGAGGGCCTCTGGCCACGATGCCTCTCGGAAGTCGCCAGCACCGCGGTCGCCGGTACGGATGAGGGGCGTCTTGAGCCGGTCCGGGTCGTACAGGAATGACACGCCACCCTGACCCTTGGCGCACAACCGACCACGTGACTTGGGGTCATTTGGGTTGCCATCGATCTTGCGGACAACTCCGTTGACCGTTTCAACGATGATGCCGCAGTGCCAAGGGCACATGTCGCATACGGTAAAGGTGTGGCTGATCGGACCCTGTCGGTACCAGGGGATGGGAATCCCCCATCGGATGGCAGTCTCTACCGACCGACGACCGATTCCCTGGATCCATGTGGCCAAGACCAACATTGCCCCGGACAGTTGTAGAAAGGATCGCCTGGATACTCCTGCCTCGGAGTTGACATCCGGAGGTACTGCGGTCCGATCAGCCATAGAGACATTGTGAATCTTTTCACAATGTCTGACGACAGGCCGAAAGCCCCAACTTTGGGTGTTCGATCAAAATTCGGACATTGCCGCTAGGCGTGACGCCCGTGGCGCTTGACGAGATAGGTCGCCAAGGCGATGCCGGCGGCCGAGGCGAGTGCGATGCCTGACAGCGCCGGATCTGGTTTTGGTAATTCAGCCAATCGAGTCCTGAGGCTTACACCGTGCTCGAATTCGCGAATTGACCAGTCCCGCTCTTCGGCGTATTCACGCAGTTCCTTATCGGGGTTGACTGCTACCGGATGACCGACCGCTTCGAGCATCGGAACATCCGTGAACGAGTCTGAATAGGCGAACGAGTCGGCGAGGGAGATGCCTTCGTCGTTGGCGAACTCCCGCATTGCTTCGGCCTTGGCGTCGGCGTAGGCGTAGAAAATCACTTCACCGGTGTAGATGCCTTCGTCGATCTTCGACGTGGTGGCGATCACGTCGTCGATTTCCAGAAGGTCGGCGATGGGTTGAACGATCTCCATTGGGCTCGACGAAACGATGATGATCCGACGTCCGGCCGCCTTGTGAGTTTCGATCAGTTCAAGAGCCTCGACATAGACGTGAGGAGCAACGACGGCATGCACGGTGTCATCGACCAGGGCTTTCACATCGGCGAGGTCCCACCCTTTGGTCAGGTTGGCTAGCTGTTCCTTGACCTTTTCGAGTTGGTCGTGGTCGGCTCCGAACGCCTTGTACACGATCTGAGCGACGAGGGCGCGGACGAGCACGCGCCGGTTGACCATCCCCGCCTCGTACAGAGGCCTGCCGAACGCCAGGGTCGACGATTTCGAGATGATGGTCTTATCAAGATCAAAGAAAGCAGCACCAGAAGCCATATCTACCTATAAGTGTATCGGTCGCGGCGTCTATGAACTCCACCCGTAGTTGTGTCACATTTTCAGCCGGTTGGCAAGGGGTTGTCAGCGGATGCCCGACTTCGTACGTTGCTCGCATGGTCATCAACCTTTGGATCCCAGCCGACCCCGTCCTGGCGGCGATCGCTCCCCTCGGTCTTGGTGCGGTCGCGGGTACGGCGCTGGTCGTAGACGCCGATCCCGACGGACCGCGGTATCCGGGAGAGGGATCACTTGCCGCGCTGGTTGCGGCAGGGCCGCGACGCTCCGACCTGAGTCCAACGCACGCCGGGATGGCGGTGCTGCGGAATGGTGGGGTGGAGTTGGACGAAGCCGCCGACGTGCTCGCCGCGCTCGCTGCCGGTTGGCCAAGCTTGGTTGTTCGTCATGCCAGTTCCGAGCCTCCCGCAGGCCATTCAGTCGCCGTGGTTGCCGACTTGCCCGGAGCTCTGGCACGTCGGGTCAACGGACCGACCGTGATCCAACGATGTGCGAGGGCTTCGTCTTCGATGAACGGTGATGTCCAGCTTCCCCGCCCATCCACCAGGCTTGTCCGAAGCCTGCTGGAGGGTCGCATGCCCGGTCCCTCCCGCTGGATTCGTGCGTGGAAACCGGTGTGGGGGATGGCCGAATGAGTGCCATTCAACGTATCGTGACCAGGCTCCTGGAGGCTGACGTTTCGCTCGAGCCGGCCGCATTGTTGGCAGCTGCGCGTCGGGTGGTGATCGAGGAAGCGCCGCTGGAATCGGACGACGTGGCTGTCGCGGCGGTCGACGCCATTCTGGGTCTCGGGCCCCTTGAACGGCTACTTCGCGACCCGCTCGTGACCGATGTTCTGGTGAATGGCCCGTTCAATGTGTGGGTGGAGAGAAACGGGACGATGTCACTGACCCCGGTTTCGTTCGTGGACGACGCAGCCGTCGTGGCGTCCGTCGAGCGAGTCCTTGCTCCGCTGGGGCTGCGGATCGATCGGGCGTCACCGACCGTCGATGCACGACTGGCCGATGGATCACGTCTCCATGCGGTCATCCCTCCGGTTGCGGTTGACGGCCCAATCGTGGCTGTTCGCCGCTTCACAAAGGCGGTTCGGAGTCTGGCGGAGTTGGTCGACTCGGGATCGGCGACCGGGGAGGTGGCAGACATGCTGCGGAAGGCGGTCGTGGACCGGGAGAACTTGGTCATTTCAGGTGGTACGGGAGCGGGCAAGACCACCCTACTCAACATACTCTCGACAGAGATTCCGAGCCGGGAGCGGATCGTAACCGTGGAGGATGCGGCCGAGCTGGAGTTGGCCGGGCACGTCGTCCGGCTGGAGGCGCGGCCCCCGAACGCCGAGGGAGCTGGCGAGGTGACCGTGCAACAACTGATCCGATCGGCGCTCCGGTTGCGTCCTGACCGCATCATCGTTGGGGAGGTGCGCGGTCCTGAAGCGTTGGACATGATCTGGGCACTCAATACCGGCCACGATGGTTCGATGTCGACCGTTCATGCCAATTCCCCGGCCGAGGCGTTGTGGCGGCTCGAAACTCTGGCGATGTCAGGCGACCGTCGGGTCGGTGAGGTGGCGGTGCAACGCCAGATCCTGTCTGCGGTCGACGTGATTGTTCAGGTCGAGCGGGTCGATGGACGACGGCGGGTCGCTGAGGTGGCTGACGTGAGTATCGACGGTGTTGAGACCCGATGGCGTTCTTCCTAGTGGCACTGGCGCTGGTGGTGGGGCTGGATCGCATCCAGGTCGTCCCGATTGGGCGCTGGCAGCTATCGACTCGGCTGGGCTTGAATCGGCTCGGCTCGACTCGGTTGGGCTCACTTGGCAGAACCAACGCGGAAGCCCGGTTTCTGGCAGGAATCGCCTCAGAGTTGCGCGCTGGCGCAGCACTCCGAGGGGCGTTTGAGGCCGCCGCCCAGCGAGCACCCGAGCTGCAGCTGGAACCGCTGGTGCGGCTGTCTCTCGCCGGAGTCCCCGTCTCGCAGCTGGCGGCGGGAGTGTCGGACCTGTTGCATCAGAACGGGCGGGCGGCGGCGGCGGCGATGCGCATCGCAGGAGAAACCGGGGGGAGGACGGCCGCCATGTTCGAGAGTCTCGCCCATGTCGCTGCTGAAGATCGAGCTCTATACCGAGAGCTGCGGGCTGCCACCGCCCAGGCCAAAATCTCGTCACTGATCGTGGGAGGCATGCCGGTCGGGTTTCTCATCTGGCAAGCTTTCACGGGGCGACTCTTGGAGCTCGCTTCGTCGGGCATCGGCATCACCATCCTGGCGATCGGGCTGACGCTGCTGGCGGGGGGAGCCACCGTTGTTGGCATGTTGCTGCGTGGAGCGGTTCGATGATGGCCGTCATGGCGGTGGTTGGCGTGTTGGGATGGGAACCAGTGGTTGGCCGACTTGGGCGGCGGTCATCCGTTGGTCTGGCGGTAGCTCTGGCCCTGGCCGCCATCTCGATCCGGCTCGTAGTGCTGTTGGTAGGTGTCAGTCTCATCGCCTGGCTGGTCAGCCAGGCGATCGGGCGGCGGCGGGACAATCGACAAGCCGACCGGGACGTCGCCGTCCTTGCCCGAGGGATGTATGTCGCCGTCAGCGCCGGGTTGTCGGTGACGGCCGCGTTTTCGGTGGCGAGTGTCGGGCTGTCAAAGGTGATCGAGGACGAGATTCGAGCCCTCATCAGGGCCGCCCGCCGGGACGGGATGGCGCTGGCGCTCGCCGAGGCTCCTGGTCGGTGCGGCAAGTTCTTCGGGCTGCTCGCCCGGGCCCAAAGTACCGGCGCAAGTGTTGCCGATGCAATCGCCGGCTACGTCGATGAGCAGCGAGAGTCGCACCGCCTGGAAGTCACCGAAGCTGCCCGGCGCCTTCCCGTCAAGCTCACGGTTCCCCTAGCTCTGTTGATACTCCCGGGCTTCGTCGTCCTCACGGTCGGTCCGTCCGTGCTGGAGTCTGCCCGACGTTTGCTCGGTCCGGTTTTCCCGATTCCATGATCTCTTCCTCCCGAACCGGCCGGCCGCCGGCGTCTACATGAAGGAGCAGCCATGCTGCAAGTAATTCGCTCACGAGTCCCTGCGGACGATCGGGGTCAGGGGACGGTGGAGTACGTCCTGGTCATCCTGGCCGCCGCTGCGATCGCGCTGGCGTTGATCGGATGGATGAGTTCGGATGGTCTCGTGTCCAATCTGTTCTCGACGATCCTCAGCAAGGTCATCGGGTTCGTTAAGGGATGAACGAGCGCGGTTCGGCAGCGGTCGAGTTTGCGCTCGTCATTCCAGTCGTCGTGCTGGTGTTGCTCGCCGTGACCGAGGTGGTGGTCGTCGCCCGGACCCAGCTCGAGCTTGCCCAGGCAGCTCGGGAGGGGGCCCGGGTGGCGGCGATCGCCGCCGATCCGGCGCAGGCGGTTACGGCAACCCGGACGGCCCTGGGTCCTCTGGCGGCAGACGCCACGGTTACGGTCGATCGCCCGTTCGTCGTAGGAGAGTCGGCCATGGTGGTGATCCGTCTGCCGATGCGGGTCTTCGGTCTGCCGATCACTCTGAAGGCAGATGCCGCTATGCGGGTCGAGTCATGAGAACCGAACGGGGCAGCGCCACAGTGCTCGTTTTGGCAGTGCTCGGCGCGCTGTTGCTAGCCGGGGCGGGGATCGGAGTTCTTGGCCAGGGCCAGGTAGCGGCGATTCGGGCCCAAACCGCCGCCGATGCCGCCGCGCTGGCCGCCGCTCCCGAGACATTCTTTGGTGGGGATCCGGCGACTCTGGCCTGGGAGTATGCGCACGCCAACGGCGCCACGCTGATTGCCTGCGAGTGTCCGGTCGATTCAACCTGGCAGACCCGGAGAGCCAAGGTCACGGTGCGGGTGCCTCTGGCGGTCTGGACGCTCGGTGGGGTTGGTGTGTCCCGGTCAGCCATCGCCGAATTCGTACCCGTTGCCCTGCTTAAGGATTGAACCCGTTCAAGAAAGCTCTTCGGCTTCGTGCCAGTTTTCTCTGGCTTCGTTGAACGCGGCCAGGGCCACCAGGATGGCGGCGGTCGGGTCGGCCCACCACCAGCCTATGTAGGCGTTGAGGGCCAGGCCGATCAGGGTCGCCGTCGACAGCATGCCATCGAGGAACGTCAACGTCGCCTCTGACTTGAGCGGCGCTGAGTCGAGGCCGATTGCCGTCCGCCGCTTCAACGCCGCCAACCCGAACATCACCAGGGCGGTTATGGCCAGGTAGGCGATTCCCCAGGGCGACTCGCCGGCTTGTCGCCCACTCGCCAGGTCGCTCACCGCGGCAATGGTCAGCACCACGGCCAGGACGAGGAACGCTATTGCCGTCAGTCGTAATGCCAGCCGGGTCCGCCCGGGGTGGTCTTCGTCGTGGCCGGGCTTCAGATGCCAAACCACCACGGATGAGGCGAAGACCTCGACTACCGAAACAGTGCCAAAGCCGATGAGGGCCAGCGACCCGGCCACGGTACCCAGGGCGATTGTCAGGAATGCTTCCCCTACGTTCCAGGCAATGGTGGCGTACTCGAGGCGCAAGGCGCGCTGTTGAAGCTCGGATCGGTCGGGGGACGTTTGGTTCACCCGGAGATCCTGCCATGTTGGAGATCCAGCCCAAAGTCCGAGCGGTACGCTTGTCAGGTCGCTGAGGAGAGGATGGTGCTGGCGACGGCGACGATCACGCTGGCAGTCGCGGCATAAGCCCAATACCGGCGGACCCTTCCGCCGCTAGATCCGGTTGCGGAGGCGAACGCCGGGTCGATTCGGTTGTTTCGCGATCTCCAGGTCGAGCGAGTCTGGCTGCCGCGTATGTCGTGGGCTCGGATAGCCATCATCATTCGGTAGTCGGTTTGCATGATGTCCCCTTCTCGCATCCAGACGCTCTGGCGGCGGTCTGAGGTCAACGTACGAAACGGTGATTGAGGAACCCTTGGGCGGCACTTGCAGGTTTCCTGGAGCGGCCCAACCAAGTCCAGGTATCCAAGGCAGGGAGCTTGATACACGAAACCGCCCAGCCTCGACCGATACACGTTTACGGTTGGAGTAGGTTGACGCAGTGAAATCCAGAATCGCGGCGCGCTTGGCACTCGGATCGGCCGGCCTGCTGGCCGGACAGCTGGCCTATGTGATCAAACGGCCGCTCCCATCGTTCGAAGGTTTTGATGCGTCTGCCTCGGTCGGGGATCCCGACCTGCCTCACGTAAAGATTGCCGCCCTCGGGGATTCGACTTTGACCGGGCCGGGCCTGGATGAAAGCCAGGATATTTGGATTCGTCAGGCTGCCGCGCTGCTGAGCGATCGCTACCGCATCGAGGTCCAGTCGTTCGGCGTCGGTGGCAGTCAGGCAAAAGATGTGGCGCTTTCACAAGCACCGCTGGTCGGGAAGGTCGATATCGCGATCGTCGCGGTAGGAAGCAACGATGCCCTGCACGGCAGGAGCGTTCGCCGTACCGAGCGGTGGCTGTCCGAGGCGGTCGATCAGCTGCTCAACAATGCTCAAGTGGTGATCCTGGCGGGGGTCGGCGACCTCTCTGATATTCCCCGACTTCCCTGGCCGTTGAACGCCATTGCCCGTCGCCGGGGGTCACTCATGGATGATGTTCACCGGCGAGTAGCGGCAACTTCGGGGCGAGTCATCAAAGTGCCGATTCGTGAGGTTGCCGCCCCACGATTCAAGGAGACGTCCGGTACGTTCTCTCCGGACCTGTTCCATGTCAATGCCAGTGGCCATCAAATCTGGGCCGAGACGCTGCTTCCAAGTCTCGAAGAGGCAATCGCCCGCCTCTCAACGATCCCTTGATACCGCCCTCGATATTACAAACCGTAAGCACACTCGACTCAGGAAAGCCCTACGCCGTTCCCAACGCCCGATCGAGGAACTCGACAGCACCTCGTTTGTCGAGGGGTTCGTTGAAGTTGCCACACTTGGGCGATACCACGCAGCTCGGGCAGCCGGACTTGCACGGGCAGGTCGCAATCGCCTCCCGGGTGGCTTTCCAGTGGTCGGCACCTATTTGGAAAGCGACCGGCGAGATTCCTGCCCCACCCGGATACGCCTCGTAGATGAAGATGGCTGGGCCTCCCAGATCTGGGTGCCAATTGGTCGACAGGCCACCGATGTCCCAGCGGTCGCACACCGCAAACAGTGGAAGCATTGCGATTCCGGCGTGTTCGGCTGCGTGCAGCGTTCCCAGGAGTCGGTCGGTCGACATGTCGGCGACCAGCGAATCGGGAATCTCTAGCCAGACACCCTGGGTCTCGAATACCGAAGCGGGGAGGTCGAGCCATTCGTGGGCGATCGTCTCGCCGCTGCCGATCTTCTTCTTCTGATAACCCACCACCTGGCTCTCAACCCGGATAGTCCCGAAGTGTTGGGTCATCGAACCGAGAGGTCGCGACTCGAAGGTTTGGAGCACTTCCAGGAGCTTTTCAGACTTGGCCTGGGTGTAGTAGTTGACCTTGCCGGAAGTTACCCT
>JAGXFS010000004.1 GCA_024637275.1 Acidimicrobiia bacterium | reverse complement strand
CCGAGGACTGACCGGCAAGGCGACGCTCTACCTAGCCGTCGGCCAGAATTGCCTCGATCCGGGCAACAGTCTCGTCGTTGAGGTTGACGCTGGTGGCGCCGATCGTTTCTGCAATCTGCTCGGGGCGGGTGGCCCCCGTGATTGCTGACGAAACCGCCTTGGTACGCAACACCCAGGCGAGCGCCAACTGCGCCCGGCTGGCATTCAGCCCGTCGGCAATCTCCAGGAGGTCTTTGACCTTGGCGCGATTGGCATCGCTGATAATCCGCTCCCGGAACCCATCGTTATCGGACAAGCGAGCACCTTCGGGAAGCCCCTCGTCGTACTTGCCGGTGAGCATGCCCATCGCCAATGGCGACCAAACCACGAGACCCATACCGGCCGCCTCGGTGACCGGCATGACCTCGTTCTCGACCCGTTCGCGGTGCAGCATCGAATATTGGGGCTGGTCGACGATCGGTGGGTGGAACGCATTGTCGTTGGCGAACGCCACGGCCTCGGCGATCTTGTCGGCGGGCCATTCGGACGTGCCCCAGTAGGTGACTTTGCCCGAGTCGACCAGACCCGAGAACGTCGTCACGATCTCCTCCATCGGCACCGTGTCGTCGTGACGGTGCGCGAAGTAAAGGTCGACGTAGTCGGTTTTGAGGTTGCTTAATGAGTTGTCGATCGACTCGCGAATGTGCTTGCGGCTAAGCCCCCGATCGTTGACATCGTCGGACATCGGCCAGTACACCTTCGAGGACATGACCAGTGTGTGGCGGGGATAATCAGCAAGTACCCGGCCCATGACCTGCTCACCTTTGCCGAGTGCGTAGACGTCGGCGTTGTCGAAGAAGTTGACGCCTCCCTCGTAGGCGACCTGGGTGATCTTCTTGATAACCGACAAATCTTCAACGGAATCACCGTAGGTTGTCCACGCCCCGAGACCTATTTCGGACACCTTGATGCCCCATTTGCCTACATTGCGGTACTTCATGACGCCTCCTCGATGAACCACTGACACTAGAACACACACCATGGGGTTATGCGCCCCGTGGTAAGTTCAGTGCATGGATCTTTATGCACGTGTCAACATTCTCGCCGGGCGATCGGTCCGGCTGCCTCGCGGCAAGATCAGCGACGCTATCACATTGGACAACGACCCGGTTGGACGCGCCCTTAGCTGGGTCAGCCAGGGCGCCGATTTCATTCATGTCGTAGATCTCGATGCCGCCGCCAACCGTGACTATCGCAACCGCGACCTCATTGATCGCCTCATCGGCGAGGTAAAAGTCCCCGTACAGGTGGCTGGCGGAATTCGCTCACAGGTCGAAGCGGCCCGTCTCATCGAGTCCGGAGCCTGGCGGGTGGTGATGGGAACCGCCGCCATCGAAGACCAGACCATGGTCTACGAACTGTGCGCCAAATACCCCGAACACATCGCCGTTTCGCTCGACGTCCGACCGAATGAGGAGCTTGCCACCCGGGGCTGGACCCAGAACAGCGGGCGCTTCCTGGAAGAGGTACTCCTGGAGATGGCGTCGGCTGGCGCTGCCGCGTTCATGATCTCCGAGGCCGGTCGCGACGCTCTCGTCGAACCGCCGGACAACTCCATGATGCGCGACGCTCTGGCCATCGTGGAGGAACCGATCATCGCCGCCGGTGGCGTTCGTCACCTCGACGACTTACGGTCGCTGATGGCGCTCCAGAAAGGTGGCCACCATCTGAGCGGTGTTGTCGTCGGACGCGAAGTAACCCACGGACGGTTCACCCTCGAACAGGCCAAAGCAGTCATCGCTGAAGGCGTAACCGAAGAAACCGTCGACCAGGCCATCGAGGTCGCCCCGCATATCGCCGATGCCGCCGAACAGTTTCGCCGGGTCGCCTCCGAGTGTGAGTTGGCCGCCTCCGAGGCTCGTACCGCCGCGGTCCGCCTGATGGAGATGGACGTCCCCAAGGGTTCGGCCCATGCGTTTGCGGCCCATGGGCATCTGAGAAAGGCCGACGGCATGCTCGACGATCTGGCGACCCTGCATGCCGATAGGGCTGTCAACCAGCCTCCCCCGCCCGACTAGCGAGCAGCAGCTTCTCGAATTCGAGAGCCGTCATATTCCACAATCGTCCCCTCCTCCAGCGCGTCGGCTGCAACCAGGATGCGCTCGGCCCACTCCATCGCCCACCGTTGGTTTTCGTTGGTCGCTTCGATACCGTTGTCCCTCACCAGGGCGTCGAAGAACACCGACCGGAACGGCGTGCGACCGAGATGGGCCAGGTCGGCCACCCGGGCATATTGACATGACCCGCCACTCCCGATTCCGGTGAAGGCTCGCCCGGCAGTCCCGGTTGGATGCCGGGAGCGGGCGGGACGAACTAGCTCCCCTTCAACGGTTTCAAACAGTTCTTCGGTGCCGAGCCGAACCGCGACAAACACTTTCACCAGACCTCCATGACTTGGTCTGATCAACGTATCTCGCCGCTGTGACAGAATCCCGCGGTTGCCCCTACCGGACGAGGGCTTACTTCTGGGGAGCGTTGAAGGCCGGAATCCCGGTGATGACCTGGCCGAGGATCAGCGTATGCATTTCGTTGGTGCCCTCATAGGTATAGACCGATTCGAGGTTGTTCATATGGCGGACCACCGGATATTCAAGGGTGATGCCGTTGGCGCCCAGCACCGAGCGAGCTTCTCGAGCGACTTCAAGGGCCATCCGCACGTTGGCTTTCTTTCCAAAGCTGACCTGGGCAGGATGCAAACCGGTTGAGTCCTTCAATCGACCCATCCGCAACGCCACCAGGGTTGCCTGATTCACGCCAATCATCATCTCAACGAGCTTGTCCTGGGTCAGCTGGAACGCCGCAATCGGCGTCCCGAACTGTTCACGTTCCAGGGAGTAGTTGAGGGCAGCTTCATAACAAGCCCGGGCGGCACCAACCGCGCCCCAGGCAATTCCGTAGCGGGCTTCAGACAGGCACGAGAGCGGACCCTTCATGCCGGAGACGCCGGGCAGCATGGCCGATTCGGGCAGGCGGACATTATCGAAGACGAGTTCGCTGGTCACCGAGGCGCGGAGCGACATTTTCTTGTGAATCAGATTGGCCGAGAACCCCGGGGTGTCGGTCGGCACGACGAAACCGCGAATGCCGTCTTCGGTTCTCGCCCAAACGACGGCCACGCCAGCAATGTTGCCGTTCGTGATCCACATTTTCGAGCCGTTCAGAATCCAGTCGGATCCATCTCGTTTGGCGTTGGTTTTCATCGAACCGGCATCGGAGCCGCTATCGGCCTCGGTCAAGCCAAAACAGCCGATGACTTCGCCAGACGCCATGCGGGGCAGCCACTCTTGCTTGTGCTCCTCGGACCCGTATTTCCAGATTGGAAACATCGCCAGGGATCCCTGCACCGAAACGAGGCTGCGCAGCCCCGAGTCACCGGCTTCGAGCTCCAGACAGGCCAGGCCGTAGCTAACCGCGTTGGTTCCGGCGCAGCCGTAGCCTTCGAGGTGCATGCCGAGCAGGCCGAGTTGGCCGAGTTCTTTGGTGATCTCGATGGGGAAAATGCCCTGTTCGAACCAGTCGTCGATGTCAGGCAAAATCCGGTCCGCGACGAACTGGCGAACCGTGTCCTGGATCATCCGCTCTTCGTCGGAGAGTTGCGATCGCAGGTCGAGAAAATCGAGCGGGTCAGGTGTCGTTGCCATCAGGCCTCCAGAGCGGCATGTCGTTCCGCCAGTCTATTGCCTGACCGTGATGCCCGAATCGCCATCGTGGTTGTTCGGCCAATCGGTCCTCAACTACCGGACCGCGCTGACAGTCCGTTGAACGACCCGCTCGCTGTGGTCTAATTCGCCCATGCGGCAACAGATCCGAGCGCTCTCCGACCAGCTGGTCACTCTCCAGCAACCGATTCGCATCCTCGATGCGATCGGATGGGGTGACGACGTTGCAGCCAGGTTCTTCGAAGGCGAGCAACGCGCCCAACCCGAAATCGACGCCGACTACTACCGAACCCACAAGCCGCTCCGTTTCGAACCGGCCGAGCAGCGAGAGGGTTTCGAGAGCCTTCGGTCCGATGTGAGCGCGCAACTAGGAGAATCGCCGGTAGCGACGTTGCTGCTCGGCCGCATCAAGGAATACCTCCGGGTCATCGACCTTCTCGAAGCCCGCGGCACACCCCAGTTCGGAACGATTTCTGCCGAGCTATATGGCGCACCGACCGACGAGCTCCATCCCGGTGGCCCAACGTTGGCCGAGCTCGGTACGTTGATGACCGACTCACTGGCCAACATTGATTCTGGAGCCTGGGAATCCCCCGAGGGCAACCTGCTCGATGCCCACGCCAGCGTCGACGTTCTCAAGGCTCGACTGGAGGGCGTCTGTGGAACCGAGCAGGTGAGGGTGATGATCGACGATGGCATCGTCGCCGACGCGGCAGCCGGTGGTGACTACATCAAGCTGCGAGCCGACGCCCAGTTCTCCGAACGTGACCTGCGCATCCTGGAGGTTCACGAAGGATGGGTGCATGTCGTCACCACCCTCAACGGCCGCAGCCAGCCATGGTGCACATTCCTCGGGAAGGGGACCCCTTCTACTACCGCCACACAGGAAGGCTTGGCAGTCTTCACCGAGATCACGACATTGTCCTCGACCCCGGATCGTCTCCGCAAGGTCACCCGTCGGGTCACCGCCATCGCTATGGCCTATGACGGCGCCACGTTCCTGGATGTCTATCGCTGGTTCCTGGGCGGTGGCATGTCCGAATCCGACGCCTGGTCGTCGTCGGTGCGGGTGTTCCGGGGCAGCGAACCCACCGGTGGCCCGTTCACCAAGGATCTTTCGTACAGCCGGGGGTTCCTTGAGGTCTACGACTTCATGCGCCTGGCTGTCCGACGCGGCCACGTCGACCGGCTACCGCTGCTCTTTGGGGGGAAGCTGGCGGTGCGGGAAATGGGAGCCATAGCCGAGTTAGTGCGTGACGGCCTCGTAGTCGGGCCTCAGATCGTCCCTCCGCATGTCAGCGACCTCAACGCACTCGCGTCGTGGATGGCGTATTCGAATCTCCTCAATCGGATCGACCTGTCGCAGATGGAACTCCACCTGCAATCTGCCCTCGAATAGCCGGGTCGGGAACCCCCGCCTAGAAATGGTGATCGGCCATACTGAAACTGTGCCTGCTGTTCGCCTCGGGCGCTTTCGCTTCCCGATCAGCAAAAGCGCACAATTCGGTCTCGCCGTAGCCGACCTCATGCTGAGCTCGCGCCGCTTCATCAAAGCCGCCGAATCGAACGACTACGCCCATCTTCATGGGCTGGAACGGGCTTTCGCCAGGCGCCTGTTCACCAGGCTGGATGTGGCGCTCGATGTGGTCGGTCTCGAGCACATCGATCCCAAGCAGAACTACCTGGTGGTCGCCACCCACGAGTCATTACTCGATCCCATTGCCCTCCAGCACCTCCCCCTTGACCTCAAGTTCATCGCCAGAAGCGACCTTCTGTCGGAGCCGCTCATTGGCCGCTATCTCCAGGCTTCAGACCAACCCATCGTCAACCCCGAGCAAGGGTGGCGAGGCATTCGCGATCTCATTTCCGCCGCTCCCCGACTGGCCGAACGTCACGAACACCTGGTGATTTTCCCGCAGGGCTCAATCCTCGGAATCGAACTGCAGTTCCGCGACGGTTTACATTGGCTCGCCGAGCGCCTTGGCTGGTCAGTCCTTCCCGTTGTCATTACGGGAAGCCACCGTGTCTGGGAGCATCCGTTTGCACCGACCGTACGGTTCAGCAAACGCATCAGCCTCCGGATCCTGCAGCCGGTCTCGTGTCACGAACTTGACGTTGCGGCCCTGGAAGACACCATGCGCGCTCAGGCCCTATCGGCCACGGTCGCCCCCGCCCGCCGATTCAACCCGGACCGCGACGGATGGTGGAACGGCTTTGCGTACGAGGTCAATCCTCAGTTCGTCGATCTGGCCCGTCGGGTGGCCACACGTCGTGGCCGCTGATCCAATCACGCTAATCCCAGCTTCTTGAACGGGGCACAGAAACAGCATCCGCCACTGTGCCAGAATCGACTTATGCTCTACCCGTTCGTCCTGGAACCGATTCTCGCTCCCAAACCGTGGGGTGGTGACCGTTTGGCCGCCTACGGGAAGGCAGTCGCCGCCGGCGATCGAATCGGCGAGAGTTGGGAAATAGCCGACCTGGACCTCGACGCGGACGGAACGGTTCCCTTCGGAAAATCTCGGGTGAGCAACGGACCGATGGCTGGCGAAACCCTGCGGGGCCTCATGACCGAGCATGGCACGGAACTGCTCGGTTACACCCCGACCACCACACCGTTCCCCCTGCTCATCAAACTGCTCGACGCTAGGGAACCCCTGTCGGTCCAGGTTCATCCCACGGCCGACTACGTGGCTCATCATCCCGACACCCACATGAAGACCGAGTCCTGGTACGTCGTTGAGGCTGAACCGGATGCCTTCATCTACAAAGGTTTCAAGCCTGGGACTACATCGGCCGACGTCGCTCGGACGGCCGGCACCTCTGAAATCGTCGACTACCTGCAAGCGGTACCCGTGAGCGCGGGAGACGTCCATCACCTTCCGGCGGGAACGGTTCACGCACTTGGCGCCGGAGTCCTCGTCGCCGAAGTGCAAACGCCAAGCGACACCACGTTTCGCCTGTATGACTGGACCGCCGAACATGGTCGAACGGATCGCCGCCTGCAGATTCCCGAAGCGCTGGCCTGCCTGAACTACGCGCCTCCCGCCGAGGTTGCCCGCCCGGCGCCCGGCCAGGCACCGTTACTGCTCGAAACGGACCACTACTGGCTACGGGAACACCGCCGCGACAGCGGTCCCTGGAGGAGCGATCCGCGCCGCTGTGCCAAGATTCTGATGGTGCTGACTGGGGCGATAACAGTCGGCGGTGTCGCCGCCGAGAAGGGAACCACCGTCCTGGTTCCTGCCTCCTCCCCCGCCGAGATCCACGTGTACTCGGCAGCAACCGTGCTTGAAATCGGAATCGTCGCTTAGCTACAGCGGCCGTTGGGCTGGGTCGAACAGGCGGGTTTCGTCACGGCCGGCCGCCACCGGAACGTAACCAGGCACAAGTTGCTGCGGAGTGTCAAGGTACACCTTGGCTTCAGGGACCTGGGCGAACCGACCGTGGCTCCAGCGGATTTCCACATGACCGTTGACTTCGTGAGGTCGTCCATCGAGCCGATCTTTGAATCGGGCCGTCCATTGAACAACCGGTTGACCGCGCGACAGATCCGGTGACTGCTCAAAGCCCATGAAGTTGTAGCGCTCCCGGAGATCCCAGGGGGTCGACACCCGGTACCGCATATCCTGGCCATCAGCGGACTCGCCCAACACGAAATAGGGAGCAGATTGCAGACGAAGCAACCTCCACACCTGCTGCTCACGCGCCGTTTTACGTTTGAGTTGGGCCGCCCATCGAGCCGAGGATTCGATGGCGACCTCCTCGGCGAAGGCACCGTAAATGCCGGCCATGTGGCCGGGCAACTGGCGGGGCAGGCTTCGTTTGAGGATCTCGCGATGGTCCTGCTCGAGGTCGGTGACGAGGGTTGGTAGGTCAGCCCCGGCTTCCTGACGAACCGCTTCATAAAAGGCCTGATACGTTTCGCCGGCTACTTCGGCGAACCAGTCGCCGGTGGTCTCGGTGCGGTCGGACAGGAGTCGGTCGAACAGGTTCGACGGCGACGAGTTCGTGAGAATGTTCGACCCGTACTTGCACGATACGAGATAGACGTGATCGACCCGCAAGTCGGCGGGGATCTGTTCGTATCCGGGCGGGCGATGGCCACCTTTCCACTCGACGACCCACGGCGGGCGGCCACGCAGTCCCTCGGGGGACGCCGCGAACTGGCTGCCGTTTCGCCAGGCCCGCTCAAAAAGACTGGCGTAGGTGCCGGTGCGGTAGGCGCTTTCGAGGCGTTCGTATTCATCAACGCCAACGTTGCGCAGACCGGGTGGGCGCACACCGAGGCCATGGCGAAGGTCGGAGAACCCGAACATCGCCAGTCCGGTGACGATCTCGGTGATCTCAGTTTTGAGCGCGGGCATCGCTGCGGAACAGTTTGGTGAACTGGAGTTGGGCGCCGATCAGGTCGGTTGGGAGGTCTTTTTCGGTGAAAATATGCCGGTAGGTGTAGACGTCGATCTCGACTCCGCGCAGGTCCATCCAGGCTCGCACTGCGTCGCCCCATCGTTCCTCAAGCAGCGCTTCACGAACCTGGGCAGCTCCTTCCTCACCGAGTTCCGAAGCGTGGGTTTGTGCGACGAGTTCGATCGCCAGCACCCGGTGCAGTGTCTCGATGTCCTCGGCCAGGTACACGTCGGGTGGGTCGTTGGCCACCACTGCATAGGCAACGCCAGACATCAGTCGTCTTCGGCCGGTGGCAACAGGTCGAAGCCCTTTTCGATGTCCTCATCGGACCAGAAGCCGGGCAGCGACACATCCGCACCCTTGGCGTACGCTCGCAGCCGGGCGACTCCGGTCGGGTCGAACATTTCGATGGCGTCGAACACGCTCCACGGCCCCACCGCCCGCAACGCTTTGTCGCCGGGACTGTTGGCTTTGGGAAGGTTCGAGGTGACGATGAGCAATTTGGCGTTGGGCTCTTTGGCTTTGAGCACGTGGGCTCGTCCCAATGTCTTCCATAACGTGTCGGTGCGGATCAGCCCTGGTCGAACCGTCGTGAAGGCGCCCGAAACGTCGACGTAGAACAGTTGCTCGCCACCCTCGTCTTCGACAAGGAAGTTGAACTGCACGCCCGCTTTGGGCAGCTTGACGTCTTCCTTGATGATCTTGAAGCCGGATTCTTCGAGTACCGCCTTGGCGAGGTCCTGGGCTTTCTTGCCTTCCCGGGTGGCACGTTCCTGAAAATGTTCAGCCCGTTCCTCGTGGGTTTCGAATAGTTCGATCGGGAGCGGTTCGTTGTCGATCGGCATGAAGGCCCGACCGGCGGGACGGCGATGTTTGGTCGCCTCATATCGTTCTGACGCGATCTTGACGTAGTCCTCGTCGAGGTCGAACCCGACCGAGCGGCGCCCGCTGCGCATCGCCGCCACCATCGTCGTGCCCGATCCCATAAATGGGTCGAGCACCAGGTCGTTCTCATACGTGTACAACTCAATCAGTCGGCGTGGGAGCTCAACGGGGAACGGTGCAGGGTGGTGAACCCGGCGGGCGCTCTCCGGATCGATCCGCCAAACGTCCAGGGTGGCTTCCATAAACTCATCGGTGGACAGTGTGTTCTCGTGCGGGTAGCCCTCGGTTTCGCGTTGTTTGGCGCTCCGGGCACGATCAAAGCGGCCTTTTGATGCGACGATGACCCGTTCAGTGATGTCTCGCAACACCGGGTTGGCAGCCTTACGGAACGAACCCCACGCCACCGAACCCGTTGCCCCGTCGGCTTTATGCCAGATGATCTCACCCCGCAACAGCAGCCCGAGGTCGTCCTGGAGAATCTTGATGACGTCGGCCGACAGGCTCCGATATGGCTTCCGGCCCAGGTTGGCGACGTTGACGGCGATTCGGCCACCCGGTTCGAGGACTCGTTTGCAGTCGGCGAACACGTCTTTGAGCATTTCGAGGTACTCGAAGTACGAGGTGGGAATCTGCGGGGTGGGGCCGTGTCCGCCGTCAGCGCCGAGCACCGCCTGTTCGTACTCCTTGCCAACAAAGTAGGGCGGTGACGTAACGACCAGCGCCACCGACTTATCGGGGAGGATGTCCATATGCCGGGAATCGCCATGCACACAGGGCGGATCGGGCAGGATGAGCGTGGCCGGAGCCGGTCCTAGTTCATCATCATCGGACACTTCCGGTGGTGAAAAGCGGGCGTAGAACGCCGACGCATCGTGGTTCTCTCGTTTACCTACCCCGAACGCCGACGTTTCCGTCGCGCGCCGAACCTCGATGTCACTCTCATCAACCATGGCGTCAGGTTACCGCCCCCCACCGACACTTTTCGCGACCTCCCGACGAGGTCGCGTCCCGAGGAGCGAAACTTGGGCTACCCGGATGGGTAGGCGTTGGCGACGTCGCCGATGATCCCGGCCAGTTCTACCGGCTTGGACCACATCGGCCAGTGGCTGGTTGGCAGGTCGATCCAGCTGACGTTGCGCAACTCCGCAATGCCGGCCAGGAAGGCCCAGTCGGGGTGCTCGCTAGCGTACGTCTGGTACTGCTCGGACGTGAAGCCCGTGCAGATCAACGTGCTGGGGATGTCGCGGCGTGCCTCATTGGTCAGCTCAGCACTCTCGCGCATGATCGCTCCCGGCTCGGGTACGGCACGCTCACGGAACCGCTCCTTCTGCGCATCGCTCAGCCCGTCGAGGTTCTCCTCAGCTTCGATCTCTTCCCAGACCATCGGCTTCTCGATAGCCTCGAACCCGGCGTCGAGAACGCCAATGCCGGGGGCGGAGTCGACGTAGACCATGGCGGCGATCTGCTCAGGAAGTCTGTCGCTGGCGGCATAGCCAGAGAAGCCTGACGCGCTGTGGACCGCCAGGACGACCGGGGCGCCAGCCGCCCGGACTGCGTTGCAGATCGCGTTGACGTGATCCTCATAGGTGACACTTGAACGGCCGGCATCCGCCGACCCGAGGCCGGGAAGTGTGAGGGCGGTGACGTCATGGCCGTGGGCGCGCAATACATCCGCGACCTCGTCCCACGCCCATGCGCCAAGCCAGAAGCCGGGAACCAGGACAATCGGTGCGGAAGCCATGGCCCAATGCTAGTTAATCGAGCTATTTGGCGACGGTCGAAACCTCAGAGTCCCGAGTCAGGTGACTTCCCAGCGACGCTTACGGCAACCTCACGACGGGTCGTCTCCCGACGAGCCGAAGAAGCTCACCAGCACGCGCGCACTGTTTACCACTCAGTCCAGGATCCACCGGTTCCTTGCTGCCACACGGAGGTCTGCGGCTCGTCGGAATAGGCAGCTTCAAAGCCACTCAGCGACGCGTAATACTCGCCCATACCAGCGGCATCTGACCAAACATCGACGCCCAGCATTTCGGTCGGGCCGGTTGCACCGGCTTGCGAAGTATGTAGACAGTGATGTGGTTCACCCGGCACCTCACCGAGATAAGCCTCAACATCGGCAGCCTCACTCTTCATGCTCGGGGCACAGTCAGCATGGTTCTCAACCATACCGAACCATCAGGCGGCTGGCAGAGCCAGTCCGCGTAGGGAGGGATCGGTCCCCCCGCCGAGCATGCAATCGAACCGGCCAGCTGCCGGCGTCCCCGCCAAGATTCTGACTTACCGAAAGACAGCGCGGATGGCGAGGATGAGACCGATGATGATCAT
>JAGXFS010000177.1 GCA_024637275.1 Acidimicrobiia bacterium | reverse complement strand
GAGTGTCAACCAGAAACGGTGATGGTGCCCGTCATATTCGGGTGGATCTCGCAGTGATAGGCGTAAGTGCCGGGGGTGACGAACGTGAACGAGAAGGTGCCATCCTTGGCGACGTTGTCCGACGTAAAGGATCCGTCGTCGGCGGTGATCGTGTGGGGCGAACCTTGTTCGTTCGTCCAGGTGACTTCAGTTCCGACGCCCACTTCAAGTGACGATGGACCGAACGCGAAGTTGTCGATGGTCACGTTCGATGCTGACGAGCTGCTCGTGTTTGAGTCGCTTGGCTCACCATCGGTCGTCGTACAACTGACCGCCAACAGCGATAGAACTGACAGAGCCAAAACTGTGCGTTTCCAAACCATTGCCGATCCTTCCTAGTCCGGTAGCTCGCAATGCTACGTCGCCACGGGCGCAATGAGCGCCCAGCTCTTGAGTGCTTCGACGGGTTGTAGCGGGCGGCGAGCGGGCTAACGTTCGACCTTGACGATTATGAGGTTCATGATGAACGAGTTAGCCGGATCATCTCCTTCATCCGACTCCACACATCTCCGATCTGGGGTCGGACGTGGACAGTAACCCGGTGATCGAAATGCTGGGGCGTCGTCTGCGCCTCGCAGTGATCGGGGGCGGCCCCGGTAGCTTTATCGGTGCGATGCATCGGGCCGCGGCCCGGGTGGACAACCGGTATGAACTGGTCGCCGGTGTTGTCTCCTCGGACCCCGCCCGGTCGAGGGAGGCCGCCCGAGCATTAGGGATCGGTCCCGACCGCGCCTACGACGATGCTCGGGCTTTGATCGCCGGTGAAGCTGCTCGACCGGACGGCGCTGACGTGGTGGCGATCATGACTCCCAACGACACCCATCACGCCTACGCGCTGGCTGCCCTGCAGGCGGGCTTCGACGTCGTCATCGACAAGCCGATCGCCAACTCGCTTGCCGAGAGCCTTGACCTTCTTGAGGCGGTCGAGTCCACCGGACTCGTGCTCTGTCTCACTCACAACTACACCGGATATCCGATGGTTCGTCAGGCCCGAGCGATGGTCGAGGACGGTCAGCTCGGGGAAATTCGCCTGGTGCAGGTCGAATATGTCCAGGGCGGCAAGGCCCGCGAAAACGACCCGAAGCCCGGCGTCGAAGACCTGCCGTGGCGCTTCGATCCGATTCGGGGTGGACCTTCGCTCGTGTTGGGCGATATTGGAACCCACGCCCATAATCTGGTTCGCTTCATCACCGGACTTGAGGTCGCCGAAGTGGCCGCAGACGTCGGGGCGATTGTGCCTGGCCGGCTGGTACATGATTACGCGGGAGCGATGCTCAGATTCGACAACGGTGCTCGCGGGAGTTTCTGGGTAACCCAGGCGGCCGCCGGAATGGAAAACGGCCTGCGGGTGCGGGTCTCGGGGACGCAGGGGACGCTTGAGTGGAACCAAGAACAACCAACCGCCTTGATTTTTCGGCCGCTCGACGGACCCGGTGAGGTCCGGACCCCGAACGGACCAGGAACGTTGCCGCTTTCGGCTCGAGCGAGTCGGATTGTCGCCGGCCATCCTGAAGGGTTTCACGAAGCCTTTGCGAACCTCTATTCGGATGCGGCAGAAGCTATCGCGGCGCGCCGATCCGGACAGGAACCGGATCCGCTGGCGCTCCATTTTCCGAACGTGCTGGACGGGGTGATCGGCCTCAGGTTCCTTGAGGCAGCCATCGAATCAAGCCAGGCAGATGGCGCATGGACATCGAGCCGGTTGGACCGATGACCAAGGTTCGATGGGGTGTGATGAGTACAGCCAAGATCGGCATGACGAAAGTCACGCCAGGCATTCAACGAGCTGGCAATTCAGAGGTCGTCGCCATCGCCTCCCGGGATGCATTGCAAGCAGACGCTGCGGCGAAGCGACTCGGCATACCCAGTGCATATGGGTCGTACGAAGAACTGCTGGCGGATCCGGAGATTGACGCGGTCTATATCCCACTACCGAACGATCTACACGCCGATTGGACGATCAAAGCGGCCGAGGCGGGCAAGCACGTTTTGTGCGAAAAACCGTTGGCCATTTCGGAGGCGCAGGCAAGCGAGATGGCCGACGCCTGTTCCAAGTCTGGTGTGAAGCTGGCCGAGGCGTTCATGTATCGGCATCATCCGAGTTGGGTCGAGGCGCTCCGACTCATCCGCAGCGGGGTGATCGGGGACGTGCAAGCTGTGCAGAGCTGGTTCAGTTACTTCAACGATGACCCGACCAACATTCGCAATCGCACCGAGAACCATGGCGGTGCCTTGATGGACATTGGTTGTTACAACATCAACGTTTCCCGGATGGTGTTCGATAGTGAACCGACCCGGATTCACAGCGCCGTTCGTCGAGATCCGGTCATGGGCATTGACATTTTGACCTCGGCAGTACTCGAGTTCGATGGCGGCGGGCAGGCGACGTTCACCTGTTCGACGAGAGCCGAAGACGATCAGCGGGTGCACATCGTAGGTACGAAGGGTCGGATCGAGATCGAGATCCCGTTCAACATACCTCCTGACCTCGAAACGCGGATTCGGGTGACCTCCGGCGGCAATCCACCCGTGGCACCGGACACTGTGACGGTCACATTCCCGCCAGCTGACCAATACACGATTCAGGCGGAACTATTCGCTCAGGCAATTCTAGATGGCACGCCGGTGGTGGTCGGCGTCGAAGATGCCATCGCCAATATGGCCGTCATCGAGGCGATCCTCACCGCTTTCTAAACGTGGTCCAACCGTGAGTTGGTGAGTATCGGGCTACGCCTCGCACCGCGACTTCTCGAGATATCGGTAATCTCACCGCGTGACGACGACCCTGCCGAAGAGCGAACCCCCGCCTGTGGTGGCCGAACTCGCCAGAGCCTCTGTCGACGAACGCCTTCGATTGCTCGGTGAATACGAGACACCGCTCCAGGTTGGCAAGATCACCACGTTTCTACATGCGGGCGAGGCTGATCGGGTGAAGGTTCAGCATTTCATGTCGAACTTCCCGAAGATCCCTTTGTTTGAAGAAGTGGTCCCTGGCCTCCACGCCGTGACCATCGAACTCCCGGAAGACTCAAGATTCGAGTACAAGCTGGCTGTGAAGCTCGGCGACCAATCGATGCTCTCGCCCGACCCGTTCAACCGGCATCGCGCAACCGACCCGCACGGCGCTAACTCGGTGGCTTTCGGACCGGGTTACATCGAACCCGCATGGGTGCGTCCGCGTCGGGCGCCGGAGGGGACCCTCGTTCGTTCAACCGTCGATTCGGAGGCGTACGGGTACCCCTGTGCGGTCAACTGGTATCACCCGGCTACCGACTCGGACGGTCCTTTGCCGCTTCTGGTCGTCCATGACGGAAGCGACTTCGTACGGCATGCGGGCCTGCTGGACGTCCTCGACAATCTCATAGCCGAACGAGTAATTCCGCCTGTGGTCGTGGCCCTGGTTGACCCGATCGACCGAATGCCTGAGTACTCTGACGATCCGCGGCAGGCGGGATTCGTGGCCGAGATCGTGCGAGAGGCGATCGCCCATCACGGCGTCGATGATGATCCGGCGAACCGTGCTTATCTGGGGGCCAGCCTCGGAGCCGTGGCCGCCCTATCGGCTGCCTGGAGGCACGGCGGGGTTGGTGGTCTCGTCCTCCTCTCCGGGTCCTTCGTTACGGCGCTTGGTGGGCCCAACAAGCGTGGCCTCCATTTTCTCCCAACGATCGATTTCGTTCAGCGATTCGAAAACGACCCGCGTCGACCGGCAGAACGGATCTATCAAGCGTGCGGTCTCTACGAGGGGTTGGCGCCGGACAATCGGAAGTTCACCCCTTTGCTGGCTTCGACGGATGCTGCCGTCACCTACGAAGAGCATCGCGATGGCCATCACTGGCACAACTGGAGAAATCGGCTCGCCCGTGGTCTTTCTGTCGCCCTCGGGAGCGGCGACCCGCCCCCCTCGGTAACGTGGACCCATGACTGAGAGCATCAGACGGATCGGGTTGTCACTCGGCGCAGATCTATGTTGGCCCGTCTACTACGAAGACATTGTTACCGAACTGGACCTGGCCCTGGATTTAGGTGGTGAGAAGATCCGCTTCGATATCGAGCGGGTGACCATTGAACCTTTCGATCTGACGCAGCCAGTCAAGTACGACCTGGTGATGGATCGGCTATCCCCGTGGTATCCAACGACCCGGGAGTGGATCAAGAAGGCAGTCGTCATGGACGGCTTATACACACTCAACAATCCGTTCACGTTCCAGTCGATGCAGAAACACACTTCGTACGTGGCGATGATGCGACTCGGGTTGCCGGTTCCGAAGACCTGGATGCTTCCACCCCGCGACTACGAAGAAGGGCCGGATCTTGGCATCACGTTGGAGAGCTACGCCCAGATGTTCGACCTTCGCGACATCGGCGAGAAGGTGGGTTACCCGGCTTTCTTGAAACCGTACGACGGCGGCGCCTGGGTAGGCGTCTCGCGGATCGATTCGTATGAAGACCTCCAGGCAGCTTACGACAGCTCAGGTACCCGAGTCATGCATCTGCAGGAGGCGGTTGAACCTTTCGACTTGTTTGTGCGAGCACTGGGGGTTGGGCCACAGGTGAACAGCATGCGGTATGACCCGGGGGCTCCCATCCACGACCGCTACAAGGTCGAGTTCGATTTTCTCGACGCTGACGAATGGCAGCGGATGGAGGACGTGGCCCTCATCATCAACGGTTTCTTCGGCTGGGATTTCAACTCGTGTGAGGCGCTCCGCCGCGACGGCATTCTGCACCCGATCGACTTTGCCAATGCCAACCCCGACTCTCAGGTGACCTCGTTGCACTATCACATCCCCTGGTTGGTCAAGGCGTTGATCAGGTGGTCGTTGTTCTGCGCGGCGACCAAACGACCGATGCGAATGGCCACCGATTGGGAACCGTATTTCGAGATTGCCGACAGCGGAGGATCGGACGGCGAACGCATCAAAGACATGGCGGCGATAGCCAGAGCCGGGTTCGCCCATCTTGAGTTTGCCTCGTTCTGTGACACCTATCTCGATGACCTTGATGAAGTGACGTGGACGTACTTTGGCGAGGACCGCGCAAAGGCGGCGGTGAAGCACAAAGTTGGCGCGATCTTTCCGGCCCACGAAGTCGACCGATTCACCGACCACTTCTGGGGGTTGCTGGAATTCTGGCGAGCCACCGAACGAGATCGTCTGGATGCGCTCGTTTGAGCATTGACCGCCTATGGCATTCCGAGCGGATCAACCAGGTCATCAACCTGGTCCGCTGGGGCGAAGTAGGGGTGCCGGTCCTGGTGTTCCCAACCGCCGGTGGCGATGCGTGGGAGATAGAGGACCGCGGCCTCATCGGAGCACTGTCGCCGCTGCTGGCGGCCGGCCGGATCAAGGTGTACTCGGTGGATAGCGTTTCGGGACAATCGTGGTTACGGCATGACCCACCCCAGCACAGCATGTGGCTGCAAAATCAGTTCGATGACTGCATTCGCTCTGAAGTCGTTCCTGCCATCAGGGCCGATTGCAACTCGGATTCGATCGAGATCATCAGTGCCGGAGCGTCTGTCGGAGCCTTTTGGGCCATTGAGGTCCTGAGCCGCCATCCCGATGTGTTCAAGGGAGCGATCGCCATGAGCGGAACCTTCGACTTCACAGATTGGCGGGCCGGCGAATGGTCAGATGACTTCTACTACTCCTCGCCGCTGGACTTCCTCCCTGACTTCGAGGGCGAAACGTTGGATCGGCTCCGATCGCGATACGTCGTTCTGGCATCTGGGGGAGGCGAGTTCGAAGACCCCGACGAAACCTGGCGCATGGCCGAGATCCTCGGCGCGAAGGGCATCACCAACCGGGTCGACATATGGTCAAAGAGTTACCCCCACGATTGGGCGACCTGGCACGAAATGCTCCCGCTCTATCTCGACGACCTGGTCTGATTTTCGGACCCTCTTTCCGAACCGCAGAATCTGGCCCGGTGACGGAGAGGCGTGCACTGATGCAACGACTTAGGATTCCACCGACTCGGATCAAGGAGCGGTCAGGTGGATTGGAAGTTGGAGCTCATCGTGGTGCCGTCAGCGGACGTCGATCGTTCGAAATCGTTCTATATAGATCAACTGAACTTTGACCTGACTGTTGACTACGAGAACGGTGATTTCCGGGTCGTGCAGTTGGTGCCGCCCGGTTCGGCGTGTGCCATCGCCGTCATGCCGAATGCCGAGGCGGCCGGGACGTTGCAAGGCCTTCACCTCGTCGTTCCCAACATCGGCGCGGCACGAGCCGAACTGCTTGGACGGGACACCGAGGTAAGCGAGCTATTCCACTACGTGGAGGGCAAGCAGCAACCCGGCCCCGACCCTGATCACACCGATTACGCCACGTTCTTCACGTTCAATGACCCCGATGGCAACGGCTGGTTGGTCCAAGAAGTTGGATGGGCGCCGCTCAAAGACCAGTGACTCAGGCTTCCTCGCGGCGGTGACCTGTCGCCAGCTCTCGGAGCGCTTCGGGTTGAATCTCAGCGGCACTGGCAACCGCAACTCTGACGGGAGTCATGGCCCGCAGGGTTGAGGTGCGGTTGCTGCCCTCGATGAGGGCTCGCTCTCCGAGGATCGATCCAGGGCCTACCTCGGCAATTGGCTCGCTATCCACTTCCACCCCGAGCACGCCGTCCAGCAAGAGGAAGAGTTCGTTTCCCGGGTCCCCCTGAATCACCAGCGTTTCGCCTGCCGCCACCTTGCGGAAGTGGGGCTTGGTACCTTCGCGCATGATCTGCGTTGAGAGCCGACGTTCGAGTTGGCTCTCCACTGCCGTGACGATCGCGGGTGAGTCGGCGCTGCCCCACGGGGTGTTGTCGCCAAAGCTTTCCTGGGTCCAGGCTTTGAAGTCGATCATGCCGCTCTTGGCAACCAGGTTCATGGCGTCGTCGTAGATGAAGTGGCGGGGCATGATGCTGGCACCGGCTAGCGAGTGGGTGTGGCTTCCGTCGGCGTGGATCGTCAGATTTAGCGTGGTCCAAACGGTCGGGGCGGTCACTTTTACGAACGGCGGACGATTGATGCGACGAGGAATCGGCGCACCAGTCCGGCCGCCGGTTGTTTGCGCAAAGGTTGCCGTCGTTGCGGTGATCGTCGGATCGTGCTGAAGGTCGGGGAATGCCACCGCCGGGATGGTGATACTTCCGACTCCGAGGGCGACCTTCGTAGAGCCGATATGGCCACCGCCTGAGTAGCCAGCGTCGACGACTCGACCTTCTTCGACCTCGATCCAGGCCCGTAGGTCGTTGGCGAATCTGAACTTGTCGGCATCCCGGAGCCCTTCGAGGTCATCGATGTGGTCGGGGAGCGGGTCGTCATAGTGTCCGAGTCCCAGGTCGATCGGCAGGCGCATCGGGCCGCTGATCGCCTCCGACGGTATCCAGGAAACTGAGGTGACCGATGTTTCAATACGCATGAAAGTCCTTTCCGTTGGCTCAAGCATGCCAAGCCATGCGGGGCGAATCCACAGTGGTGGCCGCTTGGGAAAGTGGGGCTAGCACCACTCGAATATGCGCGAAGGTACTGACGAACATCCAAGCTGTCTGCCGCACAATTTGGTCGTACAATCCGTTCGGAATAGAGGTGTGGCGATGACGATTTCTGTGTTTCTCGCTGACGACAACCTGATCGTCCGCGAGGGCGTGAAAGCCTTGCTCGACCTCGAAGACGACTTCACGATTGTTGGTCAGGCGGCTGATTACGACGGGTTGGTGTCGGGAGCCGCGGCTCTCCATCCGCAGGTCATCGTTACCGACATCCGAATGCCGCCTGACTTCTCCAGAGAGGGAATCGACGCGGCTAAGGAAGTGAGAAAGCGCCATCCGGGTACCGGCGTAGTGATCCTGTCCCAGTTTGATGATCCTGACTATGCCGTTTCATTGCTGTCAGAAGGCGCGGCCGGTTACGCCTACCTGTTGAAGGATCGCGTCGGAGAAGGTAACCAACTCGCCAGGGCTGTCCGGGAGGTGGCGGCGGGCGGATCGGTGCTCGACCCCAAGATTGTTGACGCCTTGACCACCCCGGTCCGTGCCGATGCATCGTTGTCCCCGGCTGAGGAGGCGCTGCTCCAGCAAGTCGCCGAGGGGCGCACGATCAATGCGATCGCGGCTCAAGCAAAAACGACTCCAGCTGACGTCGACGCCGCCATCGAGAAGCTCTTTGTTCGATTGGCCGAGGGCCTAACCGCCGGACGGGCCGACAGCCTGCACCGGCTTCGCATGCTTCAGAAGGCCATTGTCGACCGCAAGGAGCAAGGCGAATCCCTGAGTCGGTTGCTCCCTGGCGGCATCGCCGCCCGGATCCTTGAAGGTGGTCACGCACCCGGTGAGACGGAGGAGCTGACCGTCACGGTGCTGATGTCTGATATCCGGGGATACACCACGATCGCCGAACATGCTGATCCGAGTCTCCTGGCCGGGCAACTCAACGAGCATCGGGCCGCCATGAACCGGGCGATTCTTTCCAACGATGGCACGGTGATGCAGTTTGTTGGTGATGCGGTGATGGCCGTGTTCGGGGCGCCAGTCGCCCAGGCCGATCATGCCGATCGGGCGGTCGCCGCCGCCCAAGCGATGCACGTCGCCCAAGCCGAACTCAATGAACGGTGGGTACCGGAGGGCCGGCCGCCGTTCGGACTCGGGATCGGAGTGTCGACGGGCCTCGTCGCCGCCGCTCTGCTGGGGTCCGAAGAGCGGCTTGAGTACACGGTGGTTGGTGACACGGTCAACCTGACTCAGCGGATCCAGGGGTGGGCGGAACCGGGGGAGACCGTTCTCAGCGAGCCGACCTGGGACGCTCTGACGGTCCGTCCGGACGCCGACGTGTTGCCAGCCGAGATTGTCAAAGGTCGCCAGACTCCGGTCGCAGCACACCGGTTCCCGCCGAGAACCAACTGAGCATGGCCCTTTCTGATCTTGCCCGGACCCGGATCGGCGTCGCGTTTGGCATCGTCTCAGCCGGGCTGTCTATCGCATCGATGGCCACCCTGTTCATCCGTGGCGACGGGGACTTCCTCGTTGAGATATCGGGCCTGGTGTTCGGCTTCATTGGCCTGGGATTCGGTGTGCTGACCATGGTGATGATCCGATCTCAACCCAAGAACGGAGCGGTGTGGGCGATCGCCTGGGCAGGGGTTTTCGCGACCCTGTACGTTGTGGGCGCGGCAGGCGCCTTTCTCCTCGCCGAAGGAGAGTTTCCGGGGCTCACCTACGAGCTGTTTCGCGAACTGAGCCCCGCCCAGCTACCCAGGCCCGCCGCGTTCGCCATCTTCTTCCGTTTCTGGACCGTGTACCCGGCTATCTGGCTTCCCCTCACCCTGGGCCTGCTGCTGTTCCCTGACGGGCACCCGCCGTCCCCCCGATGGAAATGGGTTGGATGGTGGAGCGTTCTCGCCATCGCCTTGGGATCGACCGCGGCGGCATTGTCCGGCAACCCGTGGAGCACCATCCGCATCAGGTCGGCGGAATCGACCGTCCCCGGAACCCTCGGATCGTTCATGACGGCGGGATTTCTCCTCGCTGCGCTATCCGGGATCGTGGCGGTTGTTTCCCTCGTGGTTCGTTACCGGCGCTCATCGGGGGTGGCCCGGAGTCAGATTCGGTGGATCGCTCTCGGTGGTGCGTTCCTGGTGACTTTCATCTTCGTCCTGCCGACCTTCGAGACGGGAGGCCCGTCGACGGGCAGCTCTGAACTCACCGGCGTGGTTGCCATGATGGTACTGATGGCCTCGTACGGCATCGCCATCACCAAGTACCGCCTCTACGACATTGATGTGGTGATCTCCAAGACGGTCACGTATGGCGTGTTGGCAGCATTCATCACCGGCGTCTATTCGTTGCTCGTCGTTGGGCTCGGCTCGCTGGTCACTGGGGACGGTCCCAATCTTGCGCTGTCGATCGGTGCGGTTGCCATCGTGGCTGTTGCGTTCGAACCGCTGCGCAACCGGGTCCAGCACGCTGCGAACCGACTTGTCTTTGGTAAGAGGGCGAGCCCATACGAGGTGCTTGCTCAAACGACGAGGCGTCTAGCCGGAGCAGGCACTCCCGAGGAGACCCTGGCGCAGGTTACTCAGCTGGTGGCCGAGGGAACCGGAGCTGTTGCGTCGGTACTTTGGCTACGAGTTGGCGACCATCTACAGCCCCACTCGGCCACACCCGCCGAAGCCCTCAGCGGACTGGGTCGATTGGGCCTTGTCGGTGTCGGGGTACCCGAGATACCGGGCGAAACGGTGATCCCGGTCCTTCATCGTCAAGAATTACTCGGCGCGTTGACGATCACTAAGCCGCGAGGTCAGTCCGTAACCGGCGCAGATGAGAAGGTGCTCGCCGACGTGGCGGCTGGATCCGGGTTGCTACTGCGTAACATCGGGCTCAACGCAGAATTGGCCGAGCGCGCTGAACAACTGCGGGGATCGCGCCGGCGGCTAGTGGCCGCTCAGGACGCAGAGCGTCACCGGCTCGAACGTGACTTGCATGACGGCGCCCAGCAGCAAGTGGTCGCACTCAAGGTGAAGCTCGGAATCGCCCGCACGTTGGCCGAACGCGAAGGCGTCGACAAGGTCGTGGCGATCGTCACGGATCTGGCGGCGACGACTCAAGTGGCCGTGGATGCAATGCGGGCGGTCGCCCATGGCATTTACCCGCCTCTGCTCGAGGCCGACGGTCTTGAGGCGGCGTTGTCGGCCGCGCGTAGGACCTTCTCCGTTGGTGTCGACCTTGGATTCGAGCAGGTAGGAAGGTACGAGCGCTCCGTTGAAGAGAGCGTCTATTTTTGTGTTGTCGAAATCATCAACCGCGCGATTGATGGGGGCGCCGGTCTGGTCAGCCTGTCGCTGGTTGGCTCAGCGCACGCCATCGAGTTCGCCGTCCGTCATGACGGAGAGATCGGTGATCTCGTAGCCGTTGCTGACCGTGTTGACGCTCTTGAAGGCCGGCTGCAAACCAACCGTGGCAACGCAGGCGTCACAATTTCCGGCACGTTGCCGTGTGGCCGGCCGGTTCTGGAGCCAGCGTGACTGGAACCCGTCGGATGATCTGGCCGTGGGTGTTGCTCGCGGCCATCGTGCTCGGCAGTGCTCGGGATGCTTGGCACGCGGTGTCTAGTGGAACTTCGACGGTTGTCGTCATCGGTGAGGTGACCTGGATCGGGCTCGCACCGCTATTCGCTGTGCTTGGTGTCGTGATCATGAAGAAACAGCCGGGGAACCGGATAGGTCAGCTGTTGCTGCTCATAGGAGGCGGAATGGCAGCCGAGATCATCATCGGGGGCGCTCTCGACATCATCAACGGGGGAACGCTCGACCTTACTGTCCGACCGGCAAATCTCACCCCGCTGCTGTTCGGTAGGTTGTGGGTCAACAACTGGTCCTGGGTGGCCGCGATCTTCCCGGTCTTTCTGCTGCTCTACCTGTTCCCCACTGGAAAGCTGCCATCCCCGAGGTGGAAGTGGGCACCTCGAGCAATGATGGTGATGGCAACGATCATGCTCGCGATAAGTGCTTTCAGCTCAGAGATTGGGCCGATCAACGAGGCGTGGTTCGTGCCGAATCCGGTCGGCCTCATTGCCGTGAGCACCATTAATCGAATCCTGATTCCTTGGTCCGCCTCACTGTTTGCGCTCGCCGGAGGTGGAGTCGTGGCCATGGTCCTGCGATACCGGCGAGCCTCGTACGTAGAGAGGAACCAGATCGAGCTGGTGCTGCTCGGCGTGGCCCTCTTTGGGGCCGTCTACGGGATATCGGTCATGTTCTTTTCCTGGGAAGACCAATCGTGGTTCGCTGGAATCTTGCTGAGTGTTGCTATTGCCGGTATTCCCGCCTCGATCACGATCGCCATCCTCCGGTACAAACTCTTCGACATTGATGTGATCGTCCGCCGGTCGCTCACCTACGGAGCTCTTGCCGCGTTCATCGGCGTGGTCTACATCGGGATCGTGGTTGGCCTTGGTGAGTCGATTGGTCAGCGTGGTAACGCCGGTCTGTCGATCGTTGCGACCAGCGTCGTCGCTTTGGCTTTCCAGCCCATGCGATTGCGGGTAGAACGGTTGGCGAACCGGCTCGTCTACGGCCAGCGGGCAACGCCGTATGAGGTGCTCGCTCAGTTCTCACGTCGATCCGCCGAGGAATCCGACAGCGAGCTGTTGGATCGGATTCCCCATCTCATCGTGGATGGAACCGGAGCCTTGGAAGCCGCGCTTTGGGTTCGCTTCGAAGGCGGGTTCCGGGTTGCATCGGCATGGCCTCAGGGTGTCGGCAGGGAAGAAGTTGACTCTCCTGCCGTGTTCGTCGATCCCGCGGCCGACTATTCGCTGCCGGTGTTTCACGAGGGGGAGCTGCTCGGGGGGATCTCTCTCAAGAAGAGTCGTGGCGACTCCATTACTCCGATTGAAGATGAGATGCTTCTGAACCTGGCGGGTGGCCTAGGTCTGGCCTTGCGCAATGCAGAGTTGACGTCGCAGCTCAGACAACAAGTCAAAGATCTCACGAGATCTCGGGACCGGATCGTGAGCGCCGCCGACCAGGCGAGAAGGTCCTTGGAACATGATCTTGACAGCGGGCCACAACAGCACCTGGTAGCAGTGAAGGTGAGGCTGGGTCCAACCCGGCTATTGGCTCAACAGGCTGGCGCCGAAAAGACCGCCGCTCTGCTCGCGGATGTCGAAGCTCAGGCCGGTGATGCTATCCAGGCCGTGAGAGACTTCGCTGGCGGAATCTATCCGCCGTTGCTGGGCGCCGAAGGATTGGGAGTCGCCCTGGGCCAACAGGCTCGGCGGGCAGCGCTACCCGTTTTGGTCCACGCCGAGGGAATCGGCCGCTACCCGCGTGACGTCGAGTCCGCTGTGTACTTCGCCGTACTTGAGGCGCTTCAGAACACGGCCAAATATGCGACAGCGAACTCGGCCCAGGTGACCTTGTCTGAGAGCAACGGGGATCTCACGTTTGAGGTCAGGGACGATGGGCAGGGTTTTGATGCGAGTTTGGTCAAGCCCGGAGCAGGGCTCAACGGAATTGCCGACCGTATCGACACAGTCGGCGGTTCCTGGCAGATCGACTCGAGTCCAGGCAACGGGACAGTGGTAAGTGGCTCGGTACCGGTCAAAGAACGGACGGCTGTTTAGCTTCGTTGGCCAAGCTTCCACATTTCGGCGAGCGTGTCCATGCCGAACTGAGACTTGGGTACGAACCCGATCGCGCCGGCGGCCACCGCTACGGCCTCGTAGTCGCCCGACTCGTGCGTCGACATGACGATGACGATCGGTGGCTTCTCAAATGCCCGAATCGTCCGGGTGGTCTCGATCCCGTCGATGCCGGGCATCTGGACATCCATAAGCACGAGGTCGGGATGAAGGCGCTCTGCCAGGTCAATGGCTTCAGTGCCATTGGTGGCCTCACCTGCTACCTCGAAGCCGTCGGTGAGTTCGACGACCATACGTGAAGCCTCGCGGAAGGGGAGTTGGTCATCGACGATCAGAACCCGCACGTCAGGTGTCATGGCGACATGTTCACATCGAAACTCCGGCAGGGCTATCGGGGTATCGCGACACTTGGGGTGGTGCTGGCACGAGTCGTGATTAGCCGCCGAGATAGAGCAGGACGGCTCGAACGCGGCGATGGATGTCTTCGGTCTGGGAAAGGTCCAGCTTGGTGAAGAT
>JAGXFS010000176.1 GCA_024637275.1 Acidimicrobiia bacterium | reverse complement strand
TACTGCATGGCATTGTGCTCATTGACGAGGTCGTCGATCGACCGGTCGGTGAACAGCGAGAGGATTTCGAGCAGGTTCGAGATCCCCGGCTTGTTCGCCGGGTCGTAGGCAACTTCTGATCCCGAATCTGTAACCGCTCTCTTGAACTTCTTCACGATCGTGTCCGGTTCGTCGAACACGAGAATACGGCTTAGTTCGTCCGGGTCGGATTTGGACATCTTGGCGGTCGGGTCCTGCAACGACATAACCCGCGCCCCCACCTCGGGAGTGATCTGCTCCGGCACCGGGAACGTCTCACCGAACTTACCGTTAAAGCGGACGGCGATGTCTCTGGCCAGCTCCAGGTGTTGCGTTTGGTCGTGACCGACCGGAACGGCGTGCGCCCGATGAACGAGAATGTCCGCGGCCATGAGGACCGGATATGCGTACAGCCCGAGCTTCTGGCCGGCTTTTTCGGACTTCTCCTTGAATTGGGTCATCCGGTTTAAGGCACCCAGGGGCGTGTCGACACCGAGCAGCCAGGCCAATTCCGCATGTTGAGGCACCTGCGACTGGTAGTAGAGCAGGGAGCGAGATGGATCAACACCGATCGCCAGCAGCGCCTTGGCGGTCGCCAGACGGGATACTGCTAGTTCTGATGGGTCGTAGGGGACCGTGATGGCATGGAGGTCAACCACGCAGTAGATGGCGTCGTAGTCATCCTGGAGTTTGACCCAGTTGCGGAGTGCTCCCATGTAGTTGCCGAGATGGATATTCCCGGTCGGCTGGATACCGGAAAAGACTCGCTTCCGATCAGTCATGTACCTGCTCCTTCTGTCCCGGAAACCTCAAAAAAGAAAACCGGCTCGCTGTCTGAGCCGGCCTGATTCGTTGCGCGCACAAAGATCAGCCGTTTTAGGCCGACCACCGAGGTTTGACCAACGCACGCAACATCTAGGCGATGATACGAGGGCGCACGGCCCGCTGCAAGGAACCGAAATCTCAAGACCCGTCAATGAGAGCCAGCCATTAGGCTTGGCAGGAAATTCAGCCCGGCCCTCTGAGGATTCCGAATGATCATCGACGGTTTCAGTCACGCACTTCCCGATAGCGACCCGGACGAAACCCAGGAGTGGATTGAATCGCTGGACGCCGTCGCTGGAGCCCGCGGGCAGGATCGTGCCCGCTTCCTCATGACCAAGCTTCTGGAACGAGCCAGGGAGTTGAACGTCGGTGTTCCGGCAGCGGTCTCGACTCCCTACGTGAACACGATCCCGCCTGAGCAGGAGCCCTTCTACCCGGGCGACGATTTCCTTGAGAAGCGAATCCGTCGGTTTGTCCGTTGGAACGCGGCAGTGATGGTGATCAAGGCCAACCTCGAAGATCCCGGGATTGGCGGCCACCTGTCGTCGTTTGCCTCGTCGGCAATTCTGTACGAAGTCGGATACAACCACTTCTTCCACGGCAAAGAGGACGGGCTTCCCGGGGACAGTATCTACTTTCAGGGCCACGCGGCGCCGGGTGCTTATGCACGCGCCTACATGGAAGGTCGGTTGAGCGCCGAGCAGCTCGACAACTTCCGTCAAGAGATCGGTGGCAACGGGCTGTCAAGCTATCCCCACCCCCGCTTGATGCCGGACTTCTGGGAGTTCCCGACCGTTTCGATGGGCTTGGGGCCGATCAACTCGATCTATCACGCTCGCTTCAACAAGTACCTCCACAATCGCCAGCTCGACGACACCGCCGAGTCGCGAGTCTGGTGTTTCATCGGCGACGGTGAAGTAGACGAACCAGAAACCCTCGGCTCCATCTCGCTGGCAGCGCGCGAGAATCTCGACAACCTAACCTGGGTCATCAACTGCAACCTGCAGCGGCTCGATGGGCCGGTTCGCGGGAACGGGAAGATCATCCAGGAACTCGAGGCAATCTTCCGGGGAGCCGGCTGGAACGTTATCAAAGTCATCTGGGGCTCCGAATGGGACGCACTTCTGGCGTCCGATGTTGACGGAGTTCTCGTCAACAAAATGAACAGCACGGTCGACGGTGAATACCAGCGCTACAAGACCGAGTCGGGCGCCTATGTTCGCGAACACTTCTTTGGACCGGATCCCCGCCTCCGCAAACTCGTAGAACACATGAGTGATGACGAGATCTGGGCTCTGCGCCGGGGCGGACTCGATCCCCACAAGGTGTACGCCGCCTATCGAGCGGCCACCGAACTCAAGGGCGCCCCCACCGTGATCCTCGCCAAGACGATCAAGGGCTGGACCCTTGGTCCCGATGTCGAGGGCAGAAACGCCACTCACCAGATCAAAGAACTCACCAACAAGCAGTTACAAACACTGCGAGTGCGTCTCCACCTCGAGGACGACATCCCGGTCGAAGCGCTGGAAGGCGATGCCGAGCCGCCTTATTTCCGTCCGTCGGAGGATTCTCCTGAATACAAGTACTTGACCCAGCAACGGACCGCCCTCGATGGACCGGTACCGCAGCGCCTGGTTCGGAACCGTCGCCCGCTCCAACTCCCGCCACCTACAACGTTCGATGAAGTGAAGGCTGGCAGCGGGAAGGTGGAGGCCTCAACGACGATGGCCTTCACCCGTCTCCTCCGCACCTTGCTGCGAGATGAATCATTCGGAAAACGGGTCGTGCCAATCATTCCCGACGAAGCGCGAACCTTCGGTATGGATTCGCTGTTCCGCGAATTCGGGATTTATGCATCACAGGGTCAGAAGTATCAGCCTGTCGACGGAGACATGTTGCTCTCGTACACGGAGCGAAAGAACGGCCAGATCCTCGAGGAAGGAATCACCGAAGCTGGCTCAATGGCCAGCTTCACTGCCGCCGGTGCTTCTTATGCCACCCGGGGAGTGCCAATGGTGCCGTTCTTCACCTTCTATTCCATGTTCGGGTTCCAGCGGGTTGGCGATCTGATCTGGGCCGCCTCCGATGCCCGGGTCCGTGGATTCCTCATGGCAGCCACGGCCGGACGCACCACTCTCCAGGGCGAAGGCCTGCAACATCAAGACGGGCATAGCCTGGTCCTTTCGTCGACCGTACCGTTCGTCGAGAGCTACGACCCGGCGTTTGCCTATGAAATGGGCGTCGTTATCGAAGATGGTCTCCGTCGCATGTACGGAGACGACCCCGAAGACGTCATGTATTACATCACGCTCTACAACGAGAATTATGCCATGCCGGCTCTCCAACCCGGCACGGAGGCGGGCATTCTGGCCGGGCTCTACAAGTGGAGCGACAGCCCCATCGAAGCGCAAGCCACGATCCTGTTTTCTGGTTCGGCCCAAGGCGCGGCACGTGCGGCGCAGGCCGAGCTGGCAGAACGTTTCGGCATCGGTGCCGACCTATGGTCGGCCACATCATTCAACAAGCTGCGTTGGGACGCGCTGGAGGTGGACCGGTGGAATCGGCTGCACCCGAACGATCCGCCGCGCTCGGCCTATGTAACTGACGTCCTGGCCGACGCCCCTGGCCCGATTGTGGCCGTCACCGACTTCATGCGCGCCGTACCCGACCAGATTTCACGCTTCGTCAAACGTGATTACACGTCGTTGGGAACCGACGGGTTTGGGCGATCGGATACCCGCTCCAGCCTGCGACGCTTCTTTGAGACCGACAGCGCTCATATCGTGGTGACGGTCCTCAGTCGTTTGGCCGAAGCGGGCAGTATCGACAACTCAGTTGTCACCGACGCCATCAAGTCGTACGAGCTCGCCCAGGATGGGCCACCCCCCTGGCTTATGTAGCCGGGTAGGCAGCCTCGGCGACCACTTCCTGGATCGTTCGGGGATCACCGCTTGCCCTGGTAAGCACGGGGAGCAGTGCCTGGAGTGCCATCACATAGGTGTCTCGAGTCGCCCCGGACTCGCCGCCAACGACGATCTGCATCGTCATACCTTCGGCGAGGCCGACCATGATGTTCGACAACTGGGGCATCGTTAACGGTTCGCGCAGGTCCCGACCGAGACCGGCCAGAATCGCCTCATAGATCGGGACCATCGGGTCGCGAAAGTCGCGGTACATCGTCATCATGCGGTCCTTGATGTCCGGGCGGCTACGCATCAGAGACCAAAGATGGGTTTGGATTGCGAAACTGGGGTTAACCGCCATCGCTTCGAAATTAGCCACGGCCAGACGCTCTATCTGCTCCAAAAGTGGAAGGTCTTCAATCTGGCCATACGCCGCCGTGATGGCGTCAAACGTCGGCGACCGTTCCACCGACAGGGCGTAGTCGAGAAAATCGGCCAGGAAAGCCTCGCGGTTGGGCCAACGGTTGTAGAAAGCGCCGGTAGTCATGCTGGCTCGAGCGGCAATGTCGGCGGCCTTGAGTTGCTCGAGGATCTTGGCGCCCACCCGTTGGCCCGGCTCTGTCGTGGTTGGCTCAAACCCGAAGGACTCCACGACGAGATGCCAGGCGGCATCGAGCAGAACCTCCCGACTATCAGACATACATTTCCAGTTGCGGGGCCGAGATCATACCTACTACTATCACCGGCGTTGTGAGCTTGGGAAAGTCCACACGCTCAAGGGGGAATGAAGGAGTGGCGGACCACCTACGGGGGGTTCGCCGCTCTTTTTGTTTGGTTGATCTCCGCACGTGAGGGCGGTTTCCCTGATTCAAAGCTGTCCCGTGGCCCTTGGCCGGGTAGAAGTCGGACAATATCTCCACTTTACCGGTTGTGCCACGCTCCGTGAGTGAGATCTTCGCTTCATTTGACCGTCGGACACCTTAAGGCGATACTGGCCAGGTGAACATTGCCGCCATCGTCATCATTATCGATTAAGCGCATACGCTCTCGTATGCGCTCCAACCCTTCGCCTTGCGAAGGGTTTTTTGTTGCCAAAGGAATGCCATGACACTTGAAATCTATGACACGACCCTGCGAGATGGGTCCCAGCAAGAAGGCATTTCCCTCACCGTTGGCGACAAATTGCGTATCGCCGTCCTGCTTGACGAACTGGGGGTGGACTACGTTGAAGGCGGATGGCCCGGCGCCAACCCCAAAGACGATGAGTTCTTCAAACGTGCCGTCAAGGAACTCGACCTCAGCACGGCAACGCTTACCGCCTTTGGATCTACCCGGCGCCCCCGGTCGAAGGTGGCGAATGATCCCCAACTGCGCAGTCTGCTCGACGCCGAAACCGAGGTCGTTTGTATCGTCGGCAAATCGTGGGACTACCACGTACTCGAGGCCCTCCGGGCGGATCTCGACGAGGGAGTCCGCATGGTGGCTGAATCGATCGAGTATCTCCGGGCACATGATCGGCGGGTCTTCTTTGATGCCGAGCACTTCTTCGACGGATACGCCAGCAATCCGGATTTTGCCCTAGCGGTCCTGCGAGCGGCTTCCGAGGCTGGCGCCGAGCGACTAGTGCTGTGCGACACCAACGGGGGGCGTCTGCCCAGCGATATCGTCCGGACCCTTACGGCCGTCCAGGACACCATGCCGACTGCCGAACTGGGCGTGCACTTCCACAACGATGCGGGCTGTGCGGTCGCTTCGTCAATCGCGGCAGTTGAGGCGGGCGTCCGACAGGTCCAGGGCTGCATCAACGGGTATGGAGAACGAACCGGCAACGCCGACTTCTCAACCTTGCTGCCCGACCTCTCGATCAAAATGGGCATCGACGTGCTTGGTAGCAAGAGCTTGTCGCGATTGTCATCGATCGCCCACCACGTCGCCGAGGTAGTCAACATCTCGCTGGCTCCCCACCACCCGTACGTTGGATCATCAGCCTTCACGCACAAGGCCGGCCTGCATACCTCTGCCCTGGCACGCCGCCCGGACGCCTACGAGCACACTGATCCGGCCACCGTTGGGAATCGCACCCGGATGGTGGTTTCTGAGCTGTCTGGCAAGGCGAGCATCCTCTCTAAAGCCGAAGAACTCGGACTCAAAGTCGACGATGACTTCGCCAGGCGGATCATCGACCGGATCAAGGAACTCGAGCACGAGGGTTACCATTTCGAAGCAGCCGACGGGAGTTTTGAGCTTCTGGTACGTGAAATGGCCGGATGGGAACAGTCCTTTTTCAAGCTGGAATCGTTCCGGGTGTTTACCGAGCGTCGCGCCCACGAGGAGGTTGTGGCGGAAGCGACGATCAAGGTCGTGGTTAACGGGGAACGAGTCGTGACGACCGGCGAGGGAGTTGGACCGGTCCACGCCCTCGACCAAGCCTTGAAGGATGCGCTCAAGGGGACCTATCCAGCCGTAGCGGACCTCCACCTGACCGACTATCGCGTCCGGGTACTCGACTCCAAGGACTCGACCGGCGCCCGGGTCCGAGTCCTCGTCGAAACGGCGGACCACGAAACCGCCTGGGGTACGATCGGCGTGCATGAAAACGTTATTGAGGCCTCATGGAAAGCCATCACCGAAGGTCTTATCGTCGGACTGCTCCGCCACGGGGCTGGCTAGACGGCTCGTTCCGCTGGCTGCCCTGGCCTGCACGTTCGTCCTCACCAGTTGTTCAACCGCCGCCCCGTCCAAGGCATCGTTCGTCGAGCCGCCCAGCTCAAGCACCACCCGGACGGTCGCCCCGGAGCCCACGACAACCGCGACCACCTCAGCCGCCCGGCCAACCGAATCCACGTCGGCGACCGTGTTCGCAACCGTCGTCAGCCGGTTCGACGACTTCTCAATTGCCGTTCCCGGAGACTGGAACCTGCTCACACCATCGGCCGACGACCTCACCACGCTCGGCACCAATCTCGACGGAACGCTGACCGGTATTTCCGGATCGGCCCTTATCGAGGACGCAGCATCGATCGCCGAGACGACGGCTCTATGGGCTCAAAGCTCGGAACCATCGGCGTTTCGAGAAAACATCCAGATCATCAGGCTGCCAGCCCAGCCCGAACTCACGCTTGAAACGCTCTCGGACATGGCCGTCAGCCAGATCACATCGGTGGGCTTGGTAAACGTCTCCATCGACGGGATTCGGCTAGCGGAACTCGACGGTGTCCGCCTAACCAGTCGAACCGGAGACACCTCGGCGGCCCGACTGTTCCAATCATCAGTCTTTCTCGTCAGCAACGACTACGTCTGGGTCATCAACTTCGCCACCGATGACGAAACCAGCCTATTGCTCTTCGACGAGATGCTCGATTCGTTTCAGCTGCTCAACCCGAGCAGCTGACGAACCATCATCGCAGTGGCCCCCCAGAGGATCTCACCGTCCAACTCATAGAACCAGATGTGTCGGCCATTCCAAAGCTCAGAACGCCAGGCTTCAGGGCGCGAAAGCTCCGCCAGAGTGGGCAGCAAGACCTTGTCGACTTCCCGATCGGACGGAACCAGAACCGGGTCCGGTCCGATCAAACCAACAACCGGGACGACCCACAGGGCGAACTGGACGGTGTGAATGGAAGGCAGGAAGCCGATAACTTCGACCGAGCTTGGCTCGATGCCCATCTCCTCATGTGCCTCCCGCAATGCGGTTGCCACCTCGTCTGTATCCTCTGGGTCGGCACGTCCGCCGGGAAAGGCCAGGTGCCCGGCGTGAGTAGGCATGGTCAGGGGCCGCTTGGTCAGAACGACCCGCACATCGTCGCCATCGGGAAACAGCGCAACGAGAACTGCTGCTCGCCGCGTGCCGTCCGGTGGGGGCACGTGTTCGACCAGGCCAGGGTACGTGCGGCGATGATCCATCCACCCATCCTACGACCGGCTAGGGTCGACCAAGTGACCTGTCGTGCCTGAGCTGTCGTCGGACTCCCGATTCACGGATCGATTCGAACTCCGACCTTTTCAAAAACGTGACGCCGAACCGCTATATGAGGCAGTCACCGTTTCCATACCGGAACTGTCTCAGTTTCTTCCATGGGCAAGTCGAGCCTATGGACGTATCGACTCCACCCGCTTCACCCGCGACTCGATCCGGGCGTTCCGGGAACAACGGGCCTTCGACTTCGCGATTCGTCACCGCGACGACTCCCGACGCCACATCGGCAACGTGTCGATCTGGTTCGTATCACGGGGATTCCGCAGTGGCGAGGTCGGCTACTGGGTGAGATCGGATGAATCTCGGACCGGCATCGCAACCGAAGTGGCCGCCCGGATGGTCCAGGTTGGATTCGAAGAACTGCGCATGCATCGGATCATTTTGCGCATAGCGGTGGGTAACCAGCCGTCCGAGCGAGTCGCCGAAAAGTTGGGTTTCACCCGGGAGGGTATTCTGCGAGAAGAGCTGGAGGTCCATGGCAAGTGGCTTGATCACACTGCCTACAGCCTTCTTGAGCACGAGTACGCGGCCAAGAAGGAGGCGATCTCGGCCCTGGTCGGATCAACCCTGAGCGATCTCCCGCGTCAGGACTCCCCCATCGACGGCTGATGACATCACGATATTCGTGACCGTCTCACCGAACGGTGATAGCGCATAGAGCAACTCCTCAAGGTGCTTCGTTGAACGGAGCCTCGCTCGAATGACGTGATTCTCACTGCCCGTCACATGGTGACACTCGACGACCTCAGGCATGGTCTGGACCAGGTCATTTACCTGGTCAACCGATGCCGCACTGGTCTTCACCCGGATAATGGCCCGGATCGGAACGCCGAGCTTTTCATGATCGATCTCGGCCCGGTAGCCGACGATGATTCCGTCGCGCTCCATTTTGCGAATCCGTTCAGCCACCGCCGGCGCCGTCAGGCCTACCCGGGCGCCCAGATCGCGGTAACTCGCCCGACCGTGCCGCTGAAGCTCTTCGATCAACATCCACCCAACATCGTCGAGCAAGGGACCTCCAAATAGTCTGAATCTTTAGGGTTCGGCGGTTTTTCGCGCACTGCGATATCGCCAACGACACTTTCCAAAGCTAAATCGCAATGTACTCATTATATCATGGCATGACGATGCCATGGCTACCACTATGTATAGCCATTTACCGTTCAAGCTTCGTTATAGTTAGGTCGAGACAACTACTCGAACAACTTCTACGAAAGGTTCGGCCGTGGCCGATTTCGACAACAGCTTCAAACAATTCCTCGCCGCCTGGAACCATCATCAAGAACTGCGTGACGCAGGCGCCAACATCAGCTCGCTCCTGGACTCTCGGGTGCAACTCGACATGCTCCGGTTGGAGCTGGTTCGTACACTCCGCTAATTCACTCCATTCGTCGGGACTCTCTCCTCCGACGCAATAAAAGAAGCGGGGCCCTTTGGGGCCCCGCTTCTGTTTGTTCGTTCGTAGAACGACAGCCTTCTGAGAGTTCTACCCCTAGAAGTCCATCCCTCCGCCACCGTGGTGGTCTCCGCCGCCGGCGGGTGCATCTTCTTTGATCTCGGCGATTAGGCCTTCGGTCGTCAGAAGGAGCGCAGCGATGGACGCTGCGTTCTGCACCGTTGAGCGCGTTACCTTGGCTGGGTCGATAACACCAGCTTCGAGGAGATCCTCGAATTTGCCGGTGGCAGCGTTGTAGCCAAACCCACCTTCAGCATTACGCACGTGCTCTGCAACAACGCCACCCTCGGCGCCAGCGTTGATAGCAATCTGACGCAGTGGCTCCTCAAGGGCCTTGCGGACAATGGCCCGGCCGACCTTCTCGTCGTCCGTTCCACCGCGCAGCTTGTCGATAGCGGCCTCGGCGCGAAGCAGCGCGACGCCACCTCCAGGCACGATGCCCTCTTCAACGGCTGCCCGGGTTGCCGAAACGGCATCCTCGATGCGGTGCTTCTTCTCTTTGAGCTCGACCTCGGTGGCCGCCCCAACCTTGATCACCACAACGCCACCGGACAGCTTGGCAAGACGCTCCTGGAGCTTCTCACGATCCCAGTCCGAATCGGTGTTGTCGATCTCACGCTCGATCTGCTTGATCCGAGCCGCCACATCGCCCTCGGTGCCGCCGCCATCAACCATGGTCGTGTTGTCCTTGGTGATGATGACCTTGCGGGCCGATCCGAGCATGTCCAGGGTCACGCCGTCCAGCTTGAGACCAACCTCTTCCGAGATCACGGTCCCGCCGGTGAGAATGGCGATGTCCTGCATCATGGCCTTGCGACGTTCGCCGAACCCGGGGGCCTTGACAGCCGCCGAGGCGAATACGCCACGGATCTTGTTGACGACCAGAACAGCAAGGGCTTCGCCCTCGACATCCTCGGCGAGCACGACCAATGGCTTGCCCGACTGCTGCACTTTCTCCAGCACGGGAAGCAGGTCGTTAACCGAACTGATCTTCTGGTTGGCGATGAGAATGTACGGGTTCTCAAGGACCGACTCTTGGGTATCTGCATCGGTGATGAAGTACGGAGAGATATAGCCCTTGTCGAACTGCATACCTTCGGTGAACTCGAGTTCAATCCCGAACGTCTGGCCGTCTTCGACGGTGATGACGCCGTCCTTGCCGACCTTATCCATCGCTTCGGCGATCTTCTTGCCGATCTCTTTGTCAGCGGCCGAAATCGACGCGACATCTGCGATCTGGGCATTGGTCTCGACAGGCTTTGAGAAATCGCCGAGGAACTCGACAACCTTCTCGACGGCCTGCTCAATGCCGCGACGGACCCCCATTGGGTTGGCGCCGGCGGCAAGGTTACGAAGACCCTCACGGACCATGGCCTGAGCCAGAACCGTAGCGGTCGTCGTGCCGTCGCCAGCAACGTCGTTGGTCTTGTTAGCGACCTCATAGGCGAGCTTGGCGCCCATGTTTTCCCATGGGTCGTCGAGTTCTACCTCTTTGGCGATTGTGACGCCATCGTTCGTGATCGTGGGGGCTCCCCACTTCTTCTCAAGAACGACGTTGCGGCCTTTAGGCCCAAGCGTCACCTTTACGATATCTGCGAGCTTATTGACGCCCGTCTCGAGGCCCTTGCGGGCGTCCTCGCCGAAGCGAAGATCTTTGGCTGCCATCTATTCAATCCTCCTGATTACGAAACTACGGCGAGTAGGTCACGGCTTGAGATGACCAGATATTCGGTCCCTTCAAGCTTGACTTCAGTGCCGCCGTACTTTGAGTAGACGACAACGTCGCCTTCCTTGACGTCCATGGGAATGCGGTCACCGGTGTCGCTGATGGCACCTGGTCCTACTGCAATCACATCGCCCGTCTGGGGCTTTTCTTTGGCCGTGTCGGGGATGACGAGGCCCGAGGCTGTACGGGAATCCTCATCGTCGCGGGCCTTGACGATCACTCGATCACCAAGCGGCTTAAGTTTCATAGCCACCTTCCTCCTACATGTTGATGGTTAGCACTCTCGGACCGAGAGTGCTAACAACTTTAGCACTCTCCTGTAACGAGTGCTAACCCCATCCGATAGGCCCTTTGGCCCTTCAACCAATGACTCTGGGCGATAATCACTATGCTGGCCGCATGGCCCGGGTCTTTCACAGTCGCTCCAGCGGTTCGGCACTGTCAGAAGTGTCCTGGGAAGATGTCGCTTTGTTGACGTCCGGGCCCGGCTGGATTTGGATCGACCTGTCGGACCCCGACAAAGACGAAATCTCTTTCGTTGAAGCCACCTACGGTATCCAGCCGAGACTCAGCGAGTTGGATCCCCAGCGGGTGAGCGTCGACATCGAAGAGGACCAGATTGCTGCCTCCATCCATGGGGCGGTGGCGAGCGCCCAACATCAGCTCATCACGTCGGAAATTCGGATAATTGTCACCGCAACATCGGTTGTCACCATCCACGCCCACAACGTCGTCGATTCCGACGCCGTGATCAAACGCATCCAGGCCCTCGACCCAGACGAGCAAACGCCGGGAGAAGTCGCGGCCGCCGTGGCGGCTGATGGTCTGGGAACCTATCGATCCGACATCAAGGAATTGGAGGACAGGGTCGAGCGGGTTGAGGACCTGGCCATCGCAGGCGAACCGACCACGTTGACACTGTCTCAGACCGTCCGCCGGGACGCCATATTGTTGCGCCGGGTAATCGCCGCCCAGCGCGATTCCGTGAAACGACTTGCTGATCCACTTACGCCCGAACTCGATCCTGCTGCGCGTCGTAGCTTTGCCGACATTGGCGATGAGCTCGCTCACATGATTGAGACGCTCGACGTAACGAGGGCATTGCTGAGTTCGGCGTTGGAAACGTACCGTGGCGCAGTGGCTGAACGGACCAACGAGACCATGAAGGTCCTCACCGTTTTCTCGGCCATTCTGCTTCCGCTTGCCCTGCTCTCGGGGATCTGGGGAATGAATTTCTCGTCCATTCCCCTCGCCGACCAACCGCACGGGTTCTCGTCCATGATCATCACGATGAGCGTGGTGGCGATCGCGGTGTGGATCTACTTTCGACGGCGTGGGTTTATCGGTGGGCCAACCTTGCGTGACATACCGCGCTTCGTTGGAATGACCCTGGAATCTCTAGGTTCCGCCCCTCTCCGAGCGGCGACCAACCTCCTCAGAGGGTCCGAATCAACCAACCAGGACGAATAGGACCGCCGGGCGCAATGTCCCTCTCAAGATGAGGGATGACTCCGTGAATTCCATGAACTTCCATCCGACATACCTAGTTCGTTGAAGAACCTGGCCCAGCCGTCACCACGTTCTGGTGGATTTCCGCGGTCAAACGATCGATCTGTTTCGTCAACCGGGTGTTGAGTTCAAGCAACTCTTTGAGGTCGACGTTTTGCTGAGCTACCAGGTCTTGACGTTGCAGGAAACCGGCCGCCAGGTCTTCGCGATGCTTGACGTCGCGGGCGCTATGGGCCTTGTCACGATCAGCCTGGCGGGTTTGGGCGAGCAAGATGAGAGGCGCCGCGTACGCCGCCTGGAGTGAGAAAGCCAGGTTGAGCAAAATGAATGGATACGGGTCCCAACGAAGAGCAACCGCCATGGCGTTCACAATGATCCAGCCGACCACCAGCACCGATTGCCCGATCAGGAACTTTGGGGTGCCAAAGAAGCGCGCGAATGCCTCTGCCTTGCGACCAAATGCGTCACCTCCGAAGGCACCCTGCAAATGTTCCACGGCGTTTACGACTCGCTCGGTGTTGGTTTCCATTTCCGGCCTCCTTGCTTGTTGGGTTCAGGACCCGGTCGGTTGCCCAGACGGCCGACCGGGTCCTGTTGATAGAAATCTCGCAGCAGACGGTATAAGTCCGGTTCGGCACTCCGAAGCTCGGCGGGGGTCACGAAGAACGATTCGGTGGCCACGGCCAGAAACTCCGCTGGATTGGTAGCGGCATAAGCGTCGATTGGCATCGGGGAACCGGCCCGAAGCCTTCCGAGCAGAGCGGGCATCTGCTCGCCCCACCGCTCGGTGAGCGATGTTGAGAGTGGAGGCACCCCATCGGCGGCGCCGTTGCGCATATCGATCTTGTGCGCAAGCTCATGAAAGACCACGTTGTGTCCACGTTCGGGGTGACGAGCGTCGTTGGCGACCCTATCCCAAACCAGGAGAACTGGCCCATGGAGCATCGCCTGACCGGCCAGGGCCGGGTGATCGTCGCTCACCACTCCCCCATCAAGGCGACGCGGTCCGCGCTGAACCACCACACCCGGCGATACGACGATCGCAGAAACGTCGTCATAAAAACGATAGTCCAGGCCGAGAATCAGCAGGCAGGCCTGGGCGGCGATCAGGAGTCGCACCTCTTCGCCGGGCGTGTAACCGACCACGCCCTCGATGGTCTTGTCGGCCAGAAAGACCCGGATGAGATCCTCCATGCGCAGCTGCTCGGACTCGTCAAGCGTTGACCACCACCCCAACCGGACGGCCAGAAACTGGCGCGATTCGTTCGGAAAGGGTTCGAGAAGCGCTTTGGTGGCCCGCCGACTAATCCTCCCCATGGGGAGCCCAGACTCGGATTCAGGCGGCTTCACGGGTGCGCCCCAGCGTGAAGAGCCTGATCAGCGCGCCCGCGAAAAAGAGCCCGTTGAGCGCCAGCAAGCCCACCCCGATGACTACCAGGACGGGAGTCGAAACCGAGGAGGCGACCAGCAACAAAAACCGGACAAATGGGGCGTTGGGGTCTGCGCTCAGCTCTTCGGCGAAGACAGCTTGGAGAAAGCTGATCGGGCCAACCAGAGTGGCGCCGAGGACAAACAACCCGACGAACATCCCAATCACGCTCCCGACGATCCGCCAGACCGCCCCACGGCGGGCTTCAACCGTGGCTGGCACATCATGGCGTTGCAGCTCCCACGCCGCCGAGATGACATCCCGGAACATCTTCACGCGACGAACCATGCCCTCCCAAAAACCGAATTTGGCTTCCTTGACCGTCTGGCTGATGCCCTTGAATACCCGGTACTTCAACCCGCCGCCGTAGTAGATCGCATAGAAGTTCAGCCCGGCTTCGATCCGGAACCGGTCTTTGTACCGGTCAGGGAGCCGTAGCCAAAGGTCTTTGGTCAAGGCTCGCTCGCCACCCAGCAAAGGGATAAAGGTCATAAGCATGTGCAGGTAGTAGATGTTGCGGTTGCGCATCAGGATGAACATTTCGCAGGTACCGTCGATGACCGGGCGAACGGTCTCACGGATCATCTCGTGGGTGAGGCCCACGATGTCAGCATCCGAAAAAAAGATTAGGTCCGTCGAGGCGTGCAAGACGCCCACATCCATGGCATGGCCCTTGCCCTGGTTTGGTTCGATGCGCAGGTAGGTAACCGGATAGGCGCTGACCGCCTCGCCCGTCCCGTCCGTGGAACCGTCATCCACTACCACGACCTCGTCGAAGCCGTCATAGGTGGTCAGGACGTCAAGCACCACGCCGATGCGAGCGGCCTCGTTGTAGGCCGCTACAACGGCGGTTACGCCAGAACGCGTCGGTTGAGGATCCACGTGCGTCCTCTCTTCAGAACGATGGCGAGAACCAGCAGGATCGGCAGCGCATATTCGAGTCGGGTCAAATCTGCGCTGAGGTTGGCTACTCCTTGACCGGCAAGAAAGCCGATCGGTACAAGGACCGCCAGCCACAACAACGTTCCGATGGCATCGAAGAGCATAAACGTCAGGGTCGATACCTCCCGTGACGCCATATAAACGATGGACAACGTCCGGGTTCCCCACAAGAACTTCACGAACAGCAGCCCACGATGGGGCGATTCACCGACCCAGCGGTCCATCCGGGCGGTCATCCGGACGAATGCGGCTTCCCTGGTCGGGTCACTCATGATCTTCTGGAGGGTCCGATCAGCCAGCTTGAACCACATCGTGTCCGAGATCAACGTGCCAAGAAACGACCAGAGGATTACGGACCCAACCGACCATTGACCGTGCGCGGCCAATCCCGAGGCTGCAAGGACAATCGAATCCCCGAACACAAACGTCCCGGCCAGAATGATCCACGAGTGATAGGACGTCATCCAACTGACACCGGCCGCTTGCACCAAGCTGAACGCTCCTACGTTCACTCGGACGGATGGCCTACATCGACATAGCGCTGGAGGGCGGCATGGATCTCCTTGACCGCCCCGTCGACGCCTTCCCAATCACCTACATCGGACATCTTCGACGGTTCCAGTGCTTTGTAGACCTCGAAGAAGTGCTGAATTTCCTTGAGCAGATGGGCCGGCACGTCCGGGAGATCGTTGACCCCGGCCCACCGCGCGTCACCCCGCGGAACGGCCAGGATCTTGGCATCCGGTCCCGCCTCATCGGTCATCCAACAAACGCCAATAGCTCTTGCCCGAACCCGGCATCCAGGAAAGGTCGGCTCGTCGACCAGGACCAGCACGTCGAGCGGATCGCCGTCTTCGGCCAGAGTGTTGGGCACGAACCCGTAGTCAGCCGGATATTGCGTTGCGGTGAACAACGTCCGATCCAGCCAGATCTCGCCGGTTATGTGATCCACTTCGTACTTGTTTCGGGATCCGCGCGGGATCTCGACTATGACATCGATATCGGTTTCCATCGTGACCTTCCAGAACGGCGACGTTCCCGAGATTACCCGCTACTTTTCGGCAACCTCTTCGGTCTCGCGTTGAGCGATGTCCTCGCTGAGCTCGATGTCAGAAGCAGGCACCGGCGAGGCAAGCTCAGCTTGAACACTGTCCGCTTCGGTGTCAGCGGCGGTAGCCGCAGCACTAGCCCTCAGCTCGTCTGCGGTGGCCCGCAATTCCTTCAGTTCATGACGCTCGGCGAGAACCTTGCGACGCCGATGCCGCCAGACGAATCCAACCGCCTCATCAAGGAAAACGGTGCCAGCGATAGTGGCCAACAGGATCGCCACCAACGGGTACTCAAGGTCCCACAAGAGGAAACTAAAGGGAACCGCGACGGTGTTCTGAGCGGCGAGGATGACCAGCGCAGCCATAACGGTCAGAACGGCGAGGAAGCCTCCGTACAAACCGGTGCCTGAGTAGACCTTCTTCTTGGGAGCCTTCGGAGCTTTGGCCGTTTTGGGGGGTTTGGGAGTTTTGGGGGTGGCGTTTTTGTTCATGATCCTTCTTTCACGTCGGACCTAGGACCCATTCCCACCAGGAAAGTTCTGGTCGCTGGTCCGAGAAATATCCACAATGTTGCGATACGTCGGATAGGCGAGATCCACGTGGTCTTCGGCGGCGAACCCGTCGAGGATCGCCGACCAGGCTGCCTCATCCGCGCCGCGTTGCTTGCGCGGGTCCACCAAGAACCTGCCGGTCAACTGGACGCCGGAGTCCTTCACCGTCATGTAGACGATCGGCGACAGCGACCCGACCCGGATGTTGTACTTCCTGGCGGTCTTCCGTAACTCAGCCGCGCTCGTTTCAAGACTGCGGATACCATGGTCCTTGATCGCGCTTTGAACGATCTCACGAGCGCGACGCCAATCCGATTCGAAGGTCACGAGCACTGCGAGTTCATGCCACACATACTCGAAGCCTTCGGTGTAGTTGGCGATTGGTTGCGTGAAAACGATCCCGTTCGGAATGTGGAGCAGGCGGCCCGTCGACTGGTCGGCTGCCACCATGTGGCCCCCGACCTCCATCATGGTGAAGCGGAATAGGCGGACGTCGACCACATCGCCTTTCTGTCCACCGACCTCGATGCGGTCCCCGATCTTGAACGGCCGACGAATGAGAATAAATGCCCAGCCAACCACGTTCTTGAGCAGATCGGAGAGGCTGATGGCGATACCGGCCGAAACAATCCCGATGTAGGTCGCCAGATTGTTGAAGGCGTCCAGCCAGATCCAGGTGAGTGCGAGCCCGGCGACGACGACTGCTGAGTACGCCAGCCCTTTGTCAGCGCGATAGGAAAACTCGGGTTCCTGGGTGCGGTGGATGGCCCGAAGAACTAGCCATCGGGCGAGGACGACGACGATCACGACAATTATCGAACCAAGACTCTTGCCGGCGATCACCGGATCCAATCCCATCTGAGTGAACCAGTCGGTCACCGAAGCCTCCAAAGGCAAAAAAGGTGCAGGGCTCGTGTGAGCCCTGCACCAACCACGATACCGTTACCTAGGTATTGCTGTCGCTGTTCGGGAGGATCTTGCGCCAGTAGTCCTCGGCTGGCTTGATCCCGCCAACCCCGAAAGCGATCGCTTAGCGGCTGGTGTGCTAGCCAGAGTCGCGAACGTGAACCGCCGCCGACGGCGGCTGGCCATAGGACCGGCACGCAGTTTAACCATCCACAAGGAGAGTCTACTTATTGGCGGGGTGCCGCATACTTCTCCCACCAGCTCTTGGCAGTATCGATTCCACCTACTCCGAAGGCGATAGCGAGCACAATCCCCGCCGCTCCGCTGACGACCGTGAACAGGGTGTTGGTGATCGCACCAATTCCCAGATAGTCGAGGGCGGTCAGAAGTCCGAAGATGATAATGCCGACCCTGACCGCGTTATCAACCCAGCCAAAGCTTCTCCTCTCCGCCCATGGCTTGATCAGATTGGCGACGAAGTCAGCAACAAGCGCCGCAACGGCCAGAATGATCAGTGCGACCAACAATTGTGGCAACCAGGCGATTAGGTTCTGCAGTAGCTCCGTCAGTGCGTCGATGCCGAGGGTCTGGCTTGTGATAAGCAACACAATCAAGGCCAGGAAGCCATAGACCACCGTAGCTCCAAGATCGGCTACGGAATATCCAGAGTTCCTTACTGCCTCCCCGATTCCGATCTTGTCCAAGAAGCCGGAAAGGGCTTCGACTTCGAGCAGCCGTTTCACGATGCGGCGGATCCATCTCGCGATGAAGAGGCCCACAAGCAGTACGAGTAGGGCTGCGAAGATTCGGGGTAGCCATTCGCCAATTGCGCCACCCACTCCGGCGAGTGATTCTGTCAGTGCGTCAACGAAGTCGTCAATCACGTGTTACCTCCTGTAGGTAGGTCCATAGTTTGACCCACCAAACCTCGCGGGGTTCCGCGTAACGTAGCCAGTGGGACTTTGGCCCTTGCCGCCATCATAGGACCACGATCGACCGCCGTCACTTGCTGGTCTAGGCACGCGCGCGAGCCCAACCGGTCTCAAGCGCTTCCCCCGCAGGTGCGGCGGTGACGCCATCTCTTGGTTTCAGGTCCGATACCGTGGTCATGGCCAGGCCAGCCGGACGAACTCGAATAAACGGAGAACTTTCTCGTGACCGTTTGTGTCAAAGCGTCGTGCACGTCACCGGACCTAACATGCTGATCCCTTGGACGAATGGACCGATCAACAACTGGTGGAAGCCGCGCAAGGCGGCAACGTTCCCGCGTTCGAAGTGTTGGTTCGGCGCCATCACGCCTTTATCGTGGCCTCAACGTTGCGGATTGTCCGGAATCGGGCCACTGCCGAAGACCTCGCTCAGGAGGCAATGTTTCGGGCGTGGCGCAAAATTGGTGAGTTTCGCGGCGACGCTCAGTTCCGCTCCTGGGTCTACCGGATTGCTACCAATCTGGCCCTCAATCAGGTCCAACGGTCCCGAGAGTCCACCTCCGAGTTTCCAATTGAACCCGCCCCCGCACGATCGGCCGAGTCAGTCGCGGTCGGGTCAGAAATTGGCGAAGCGTGGGCGGAAGCTATCAACACCCTTCCGGAGGAACTACGCGAGCCTTACCGGCTCCGGGAAGCGGATGAACTGTCGTATCAGGAGATCGCCGACGAACTCGGCATCCCGCTCAATACGGTGCGAACCCGGATCCATCGCGCTCGCGGGCTCATGATGGAAAGGATGCAGGCGTGGAAGTGAACTGCACCGTCGATGACCAGGCGTTTGACCGTTTCCTCGATGGCACCTCCGATGATCTGGTCGATCACGTGGGTGAATGCCCGACCTGCCAAGCAAGGATGGAAGGAAGCCTCGACGAGGCCAGCCCCTTACATATTGAGCAGACGATGCGCGCCATTCGCATCCACTCCTTCACAAAAGTCGCTGCCGAAGCCGCCATGGATGTTGGTACTCGATTTGCCAGATCAACGTTGCATTATCTATTGAAAGGGTGAACCGATGGATCAATTCGTCATAGTCGCGGGCGTTGTTGCTGCGGTAATTGTTGTTGGCATGCTCGCTACGAGGCTGATCCGACGATTTGCCAAACCCGTCATCGGCGAAACCTGGCGCCGAAGCGTCATCACGTTCATTGTCCTGGCGGCCGTGCTCATCGGTCTCGGCGCGCTCGCCGTTGCGTACAATCCCGAGACCACAGACACCCTGGTCGTCACTTTGGTGAAATCGATACCAAGCTTGCTGTTGGCGGGCTTGATTGTCGTCGCCGCGCTGGTTCTCGGGAGGATCGCCGGCACGCTCACCGGGCGAGCACTCCGCTCGTGGTCCAGCGTGATCGCCTCCCGGGCCGACAAAGCGGTACGAGTCACAGTCGTAGCCTTCGGTTCGATCATTGCCCTCGAAGAACTCGGCGTATCGACCGAACTGCTCCTGATCCTCATTACTTCTGCGGCGATCGCCGTGGCACTCGCATCAGCCCTGGCAATAGGACTTGGTTCGGTGCCGCTAGCCCGTCAGATTGCGGCTGGTCGGCATGTCGCGGATCGGTTCGCACTCGGCGCCACAATTAGCGGACCGGAGTTCTCCGGGAAAATCGTCGACTTCGGGTCTTCCAGCGTTCTCGTAGAAACCGCTACCGGGTCACGCATTGAGGTTCCCAACGAAATCCTGCTGCTGAACCCGATCGAAATCGACAGTTCAGGCTTTGAGCGCCAGAACCCGCCCAACGACTGATTCAGCATCCAACTGGCAGTAGCTCAACACGTCTCCGGCTGAGCCAAACGGTAGAAACTCGTCCGGCACGGCCATCGTCATCACCCGGCCGGCGAGACCGACGTCTGACAAGGCTTCAAGTACCGCAGCGCCGAAGCCCCCCGACCGAACGTTGTCCTCGAGTGTGACGACCTTGGGGTGGGCTGCAGCCCACTCCTCAAGCCTTGGATCCATCGGTTTGAGCCACCTGGCGTTGATAACCGAACAGGAGACACCATGGTTCGCCAACTCGGCCGCGGCCTTCGAGGCGATCTCAACCATCCGACCGACCGCGATCAGCGCGACGTCGTCGCCTTCCGTGAGAACTTCCCATTCCCCGATTGGCATCGGTTCAGCGGGAAGCTCGGGCATCGCAGAGACCGATAACTTGGGAAATCTGATTGCCACCGGCCCATGGTGGGCAACGGCCGCAGCCATCATCGCGGCCAGTTCGTCGGCATCAGCTGGCGAGCCGACCACCATGTTTGGGATCATCCGCAGGTACGAGATGTCGAACACGCCGTGGTGGGACGCGCCGTCGGGTCCAGTAATCCCCGAGCGATCAATGAGAAATGTCACGTTGTGCTCGTGGAGGGCCACCTCATTGATCAGCTGATCAAAGGCCCTGGCGAGAAAGGTCGAATAGATGGCGACAATCGGCTTACGGCCGCCCATCGCCAGACCGGCAGCCATGGTCACCGTGTGCTGCTCACAGATACCCGTATCGATCACCCGCCGGTGGTCAGCACCCTCCAGATCTCCCAGTCCAGTCGAGGAAACCATCGCAGCGGACAGAGCAACGATTTCCCCATCAGTCTCGGCAAGATCCGCAAGGACGGCGCCGGCCACATCAGTCAACTTGAGGGAGTTGGACGTCGGCTGACCGTTCTCGATATGGAACGCGCCGACCCCGTGAAGTTTATCGACAGAGTCAGCAATGGCCGGTTCGTAGCCGCGGCCCTTCTCGGTCAATACATGCACGATGGCAGGCTCACCGAAATCCTTGGCCCTGGTGAGGGTTTCCTCAAGCAACGGAATGTCATGGCCGTCGATAATGCCAGAGTATTTCAATCCGAGTCCATCGAAGAAGGTGGACGGCTGGATGATCTGCTTAACAGATTCCTTCAATCGCCTGGCGAGCTCATCGGCCGACTCGCCGATCGCTGGCAAGTTCCTCAACTGTTTGCCGACCATACGTTTGATCCGCTCATAGCGGGGGTCGAAGCGAAGGTGACCAAGCGCGGCAATGCCTCCGACGGTCGGCGCATACGACCGGCCGTTGTCGTTGACCACCACGATAAGCCGGGGTGGTCTCGTGACCGCAATGTGATTAAGCGCCTCGTATGCAACCCCACCGGTCAACGCGCCATCCCCGATGACGGCAATCGTGTACGCATCTGACCCGGATTGCTGGTTGGCCACGGCATTGCCGAGGGCGTATGACAACGACACCGATGCGTGGCTCGATTCGATGAAGTCGTGCTCGGATTCTTGGCGGGATGGATAGCCCGACAAGCCACCCATCTTTCGCAGGTTCGAAAAATCCTGGCGACCGGTCACCAGTTTGTGCACGTAGACCTGATGGCCAACGTCCCAGAGGATCTTGTCAATCGGCGAATCGAACACGCGGTGGAGTGCCAGGGTGAGCTCAACCACGCCCAGGTTGGGCGAAAGGTGACCCCCGGTGCGCGAAATCTGGTCCACGAGGAATTCACGGATCTCCGCGGCAAGCTCCGTGAGCTGGGCTTCACTCAGAACGTCGAGATCTCGAGGAGAGGATATGGATGTAAGAAGGCCGCTCACGATGACTTTCGATCGGGTTTTCTACAGGATACTTTGTCCAGACGGTACAAGAGCCAATCGGCCGGCGGATGGCGGCAATTCGACATTCGAACTATCCCTCTCACCGTCCGGCGGCTGCTCACGTCGCTACTATCGCTAGCGGGGAAGGGATCGATGGTCGACCGCAAGCTGCTGCTACAACCTGGCGAGACACTCATGGAAGCCGGGGATACATCTGATGACGTTTACCGGCTCCAGACCGGCCTACTCGATGTGCTGGTGGGTTCGAGCGACCAGGAAGCAAAACACGCCGCCCAGATCAAGCCAGGTGGACTGGTCGGTGAGCTAGCCGCCCTCGCCGGCACCCGTCGCACCGCCACCATCAAAGCCGCCGAGCTATCCGAACTCAGCGTGTACAGCCGCGCCGAGTTCGAGGCCCTGATGGCAACCGACACTGCCCTGGCGTCGGAAGTATCAGAAATCGCCATTCGAAGGTTGGATCACAATTCGCTGCACCGGTTCATCAGCAGTCACCTCGACGGTCTAGCCGATGAGCTGCAACGGTCGATTGAAGAACACCTCACCTGGAGGAGGCTCGCAGCCGGGACTGTGCTGCGGCAAGCCGGAACCGTCACCGAGCAGAGCCACTTGGTTCTTTCTGGCCGCCTGCTCGGAACAAACGCGAAAGGTATCCGGACCGAGTATTGGCCCGGGGCGCTCATCACTCCCAACGCGCTGATCTCCCCTGCCACGAACACGGAGACGATGGTCGCCAGCCGGGACACCACGCTGCTCGAAGCCGACCGGTCCGGATTTGAAGAGCTGCTCGCCAAACATCCGACCGCGGTGCTAGCTCTGGGACGTGCCATGGCATCGGCCACCCCGCGCAACAGACGGCGGGCTGCTTCGACGGTATCCATTGCCGTCACCGCCGATGATCCGGGCGACCTGGTGGCTGAGGTTCTCGCCGAGGCAGGCCGCCACGGGAAGGCCGAACTCGTTTCGTCACAGCGGGCGGACGCTGACTTGAACTGGCCCGGCATCTCACAGTCGTCGGCTGGATCACCGAAGGACTACCGGCTCAGCGAATACGTGCATCAGCTCGAATTGGGAGCCGACCACCTCCTTTTCGAGGCCGACCGCGAACTCACCGAATGGACCCGCCGTTGCGTCCGGCAAGCGGACCGGTTGTTGATCGTATGCTCGGAAAACCCGGACGACCGCGAACATCGCCGGATCGCTGATGTTCTGGCAGCATCGTCGGCCATACCCGAGCGGAACAGATGGTTGGCGATCCTGCATCCGGTCGGGACCAACCGTCCCTCTGGCACGGCTCAACTTATGGACCGGCATGGAATCATCAACGTCGCTCACGTGCTGGTGGGGAGGCCGGAAGACTCCGCGCGGCTTGCCCGCCTGGTGACCGGCCACAGCACATCGATCGTCTTCGGTGGCGGTGGCGCCAGAGGTTTTGCCCACCTAGGCGTTCTTCGGGCGCTCGAGGAAGTGGGCGTTCCTGTCGATACCCTCGTTGGGACCTCAATCGGTTCGGTCCTTGCCGGGTTCTATGCAACCGGCAACTCCCATGCATTGATGATGGAGTTGACGGCAAAACATTTCGCCAATGTCCTGGACTACACGATTCCCGTCGTTGCTCTCATCAAGGGCGAACGGATCGCAACTGGCTTGTCAGAGGTCTTTGGTGACCAGGAGATCGAAGACCTTTGGCATCCGTTTGCATGCGTTTCTACCAACCTCACCCAGTCCAGCGTCGAAGTCCACCGGCGCGGCTCCGTCGCCGAATCGATTCGAGCCAGCCTGGCCATCCCGGGAGTGATCCCGCCAGTGCCGTTCGGGGATGATCTGCTCGTCGATGGCGGGGTTCTCAATAACCTTCCGATCGACGTCGCCCAGCAGGAGTTCACTCCGGGGACCATCATCGCCGTCGATGTTGCGCCGCGTACTGGACCGCACGCCCACCTCGATTTTGGTATGTCCGTCTCGGGCTGGAAGGCGGTTGCGGATAAGATCAAACACGCCAACCACTATCCGGGGACAGCCGCCATCCTGCTCCGGTCGATGGTGACCGCCTCGATTCGAGAACGAGACCGACTGGTCGAGGACGACATCGCGGATCTCTATCTTCTCCTCCCCACGCACGAAGTCTCCATGATGGATTTTCACGAGTCGGGGAGGGTCGAGGCTGCCGGGTATGAGTTGGCCAGGCCACTCATAGGTGAATGGCTCGACGCAGGCGGTTGGCCCAACGCCGGTGTCTGACCCAATGCCACCGCCACCCGACCTAGCTGATCAAGGCGCGCGTATGGCAGAATCCTGACACGATGGATGAACAGCCATGGTCAAAACTGAAGTCAACGATCTATTCGGCGATCTTTCGAAACCCCAAGTCGACGAAGGTCACTCTGGCGACCGTGGCCCTATCTGCCGATGACCGGGTGCTGGATATCGGGTGCGGACCTGGAGCGGCCGTCCGACAGGTCGCGGGTCGGGTCGCCTCGGCGACCGGAGTCGATGCGTCAGCATCGATGATCTCGATCGCCCGCAAGCGAGCATCCCATCTGGCGAACGTCGAGTTCTCGGTTCGCCCGGCAGAGCGCCTCACGTTTAAAGATGGAGCCTTTTCCGTCGTCTGGTCTATTCAATCCTGGCATCACTGGAACGACCCCGAAGCGGCGTATCGACAAGTGCTCCGGGTCCTCGCCCCCGGCGGTCGTTTCTTCATCATCGAAAAGGAAACCGACGGCGAGCACGGGATCACCCTGACCGAGGCCGCCACTTTGGCAGGTCAATTGGCGAACGCCGGTTACTACGACACACAGTTTTCTCGGGTGGACAAGATGATCGTCATCTCCGGAGTCGCTAACTGATCGGCACAATTGCCGGGCGCCCGTGGCATCGGATTGGCGATATCGATACACAGGCGAAACACTTCTGAAACGATGAGCCCGTACCTTCATCACCGTGGATGTAGAGCTTTTGCGATGGCCGACTGAACGAGAACGACGCGAACGTCTACGCAGCAGCGGCACACCTCGTTTGCTACTTGTCGAGGGGTCGGCTGAGCCACCTACACCAGCGGACCTGCTCGAGGATTGGATCCGGATCCCAGCCGACCGGGCGGATGTGCGGGTTCGGATCGAGGGCTTGGTCCAGCGTTCCCAAGGCCCGATCCAGTCGGAGATCCTCATCGACGAGACCGGCGCCCTCAATCACGGGTCGGAAAAGGTTCTCTTGCCGCCAATGGAAGCTCGAATTCTCGGCGTTCTGATCGAGCAGATGGGTCACGTAATCAGCAGGTCAGACCTGACCCTGGCTGTTTGGCCAGACGATCCGCCGGATCGCAACGTCCTCGACGTACATCTCGTGAGGCTGCGTCGCCGGATTAGGGAAGCCGGCTTGGAGATCAGGACGATCAGGTCGCGGGGTCTACTTCTCGAACGCAGCTGACCTCAACGTCGTTCAGATTGCTGTCAGATACTCGTCGCGATTGATTCACTTCACGCGTACTTCGCTGAAAAGATCCAGCACGAACGTAGCCATCGTCGCTTACTAGGAGAGAAATGAAACGGAAACTACTCACGGGGACATCGCTCGCCGTGCTGCTCGTGGCAGTGATGGCCCAACCGGCCTTTGCACAAAGTGAAGTTGCTCCGGCTAGCCAGTTCGTGCTGGACAACCTGTTCATATTTATCGCCGGCGTTCTGGTGTTCTTTATGCAGGCCGGCTTCGCCCTAGTCGAAGCTGGACTGACTCGGCAGAAAAACGTCGCAAACATCATGATGAAGAACCTCATGGACATGTCCGCCGGGGTTCTGGCGTTTGCGTTGGTCGGGTTCGGGATCGGATTCGGTGGCGATGAACTCCTCGGGGGCTGGTTCGGATTCGACTGGGGCATCGCCGGTGTCGAAGACACGATCGGGGACGGATTACTGCCGTCAACGTTCTTCTTCTTCCAAGCCGCGTTCGCAGCAACCGCCGCCACAATCGTGTCAGGCGCCATGGCGGAACGAACCAAATTCAAGAGCTACTTCGTGTACAGCTTCTTTATCACGGCGTTGATTTACCCGGTGGTGCTTCGATGGACGTGGGGTGGCGGATGGCTCGCCCAACTCGAAATTCCGTTCTCAGACTTTGCAGGCTCCACGATCGTGCACGCCACGGGCGGTTGGGCAGCGCTGATGGGCGCGATCATCCTTGGTCCGAGGATCGGTAAGTATGCCAAGGACGGAACACCGCGGGCCATACCGGGTCACAACATCCCCTTTGTGGTCCTCGGCGCCATGATTCTGTTCATCGGCTGGTTCGGGTTCAACCCGGGATCGGAGCTGGCGGCCGACGAATTCGTTACAGGTATTGCCCTTAAAACGCTTCTCGCTGCCGCAGCCGGTGCAGTAGCCGCCATGTCGGCCAACTGGGCGCTGGACAAGAAACCCGACGTGTCGATGGCCGCCAACGGACTGCTCGCTGGACTAGTCGCCGTCACGGCTCCGGTCGGGGCGATCGAAACTTGGGCGGCAGTCCTCATCGGCGCCATCGGAGGTCTTATCGTCGTCTTTTCGGTCAAGTTCATTGACCGTCTCAAGATCGACGACCCGGTCGGCGCCATCTCCGTGCATGGAGTGGTGGGAACCTTCGGGACACTTTCGATCGCCTTCTTCGCCAAATACGACGACGCTTTCCTGGGGCGGGAGAACGCCGGACTGTTCTACGGAGGCGGCTTGGATCAGTTGTGGACCCAGCTCATCTTCGTTGTGGTTCACTTCTTGTTCGTGGTCACTGCGACGGGCCTGCTCTTCCTGGCCATCAAGGCACTGATTGGCCTGCGGGTCAGCGAAGAAGAAGAACTGGCAGGACTCGACGTTATGGAACACGGATCGCCCGGCTACGGGTTCGAAAGTGGTCGAGGAGAGTTCTCAGCCAGTTCGCACTCAGCTGCAGGCGTTTAGGAGGAACACGATGCTTGAACTCATAACAGCCATTATCAAAACTCACCGACTTGACGACGTAAAGGAAGCTCTTGCCAACGCGGGCGTCTCGGGATTGACCGTAACCGAGGTTCGAGGCTTCGGGCGACAAGGCGGCCACACCGAGGTCTACCGGGGTGCCGAGTACCAGGTCGACTTCGTTCCCAAGCTGAAGGTGGAGATCCTCTGCGCCTCGGTGGATGTCGACAGTATCACCGAAGCGATCGCCAAAGCTGCGGGGACCGGCACCATCGGCGACGGAAAGATCTGGACGACCCCGGTCGGGACTGCATTGCGGATCCGCACCGGCGAACGCGGCGTCGACGCCGTCTAAGCCTCCTCCGAGGCCGAAGGGGTTCGGACGGCTCGGCGATTACCGCCGGGCCGTCCAACT
>JAGXFS010000175.1 GCA_024637275.1 Acidimicrobiia bacterium | reverse complement strand
TCGAGGGCGTTCAGGAGTTCGGTGTTGGTCAAATCGGTCAGGTACCGGCAGGCCAGATCTGATCGTCCGGCCCGAAGCAACGTGGACGCCGTCTCAATCACGGTCGAATGGGACTCGATCAGCCGTCGCTCGTGCGCTTCCCACACGGCCGTGAGATCAGCCAGGTAGTCGTCGGCGTGCTGGAGGGTTAGATAAACAGTCGTTTGAAGATACGAGTGGCCGATCTCGTTGCCTCGATCCCCTGCGGAACCACGGACAGAATGTCGCGATCACCGTGTTCGTCGTGGTGGGCATCGACAAGCCTCGCCGACTCTCCCGCCGTCAGATACCGGTGCTGTCGATATTCGGGGAGGACCGATGTGTTACCCATGAAGACCGGAACAAACGGAGCGGCAATGGCACCAAGCTGGGCATGCCACAACATCTGAAGCTCGGCGAATTCGGGGCGGACGAGTGGAACGATTTGTCCATAACCGGCCGAGTCCCCGGTGAGCCGTTCATCTCCCCGGAAAGAACACACAGAGAGGTTACGGTCGTTTGACACAGGTTTGACATGACCGGTTCCGGCTCACGCCCAAAGAAAAACCCCAGGTCTGTGACCTGGGGTTTCATTCGTAGCGGGGGCAGGATTTGAACCTGCGACCTTCGGGTTATGAGCCCGACGAGCTACCAGACTGCTCCACCCCGCGTCGTTGTAGAGACCATGGTACGCCACCGCAGTCGTTAACGTCAAAGCGACTCACCAGCAATGTGACACGACCGTTTCGTCGATCAGCGCCAGCGGTCCTCGAACTTCGTCACGGACAAAACCGCCCGAGACCCGGATGGGACATTCCCCGCTCCATCCTCGCACCGAATCCGGCTCAACTGGCACGAACGTGCCGTCGCCGACGTTGAGGTCGGCGGCTTCGATGTCGGCGTCTCCGACTTTCCAGTGCTGGCGAACGGTGGCATCGTCGGTCCAGATCATCGGACCAACGAACAGGGTCGGCTCGCCGCCGATCGGGACCATCGGGACGTTCTCGGGGATGACGACCTCGGCCCCTGAGGCAACATCCAGCACACCCCAGAGGCCACCGAACGCCGGGTCGGGGCCGAACAGCGCCAGCGTGGCGTACGCACCCGTCGGGCTGAATTCCGCAAAGTCGGGTTCGAAGCTCAGTCCAAGCGGTCGATAGCTCACCAAACCGTCGGAGCTCACTTGCGCCAGGCTATAGAAATCGACGAACCAGCTATCGAACTCACCAGCCAGGAACACAGAGAGGCTGCCGTCGTCGTGGCAGTAGGTGTCGAGCACCCGGACGTACGGAACGAACGCGACGTCCTCTCCGACGGGCGGATCGACGAGCACGGCGCGCTCCCCTCCCGACACCAGCACCAACCCCTCATCGCCAGTGACGAGGAACGTCTCATATCCGAACGCTTGAACCGGGGTGTCCCCATCCTTCTTGAAATGGGCCAACCGATTGGCTGCCAACTCATCTACATCCAGCACCCAGACCGTGCCAGTAGGGTCTGACACCAAAACCTGGCCACTCGTGCAGCCCTCACCCGAGTACGACTCGGCCGCATCGAGATCCACTTCGCCGAGGGCATTGTCCCCCATCGAGGCAGCTGTGGTCGACGACAGACTGGCAGTTGAAGTCGTGGTCGTCTCCGCCACGCCGGGAACTGGCGGAAGGCTGGTGAAGGCCGACGTCGCAACGTCGCACGCACTCAGAAGAATCAATGAGGCAACCATCCACGCCACTCTCCGCATGACCACACAACGCCCAAATTGAGGAGTTGGTTCCTCAAGACGGGCCAAGACTGCCCGCGACTCCGATGCAGCGACACGACGCGAGGTAGGATCCAAGCATGGCTCTCGTCACCGCCGGACGACTCACCGGACTCGTCTTCGGCTTGATCGCTCTGCTCACCGGGCCGACGCACGCCAGCTTGAGGATTCCACCGTCTATCCGGAGTTGGCGACTCATCGTCATACCCATCTGAACCTTGAAGGAGTTTCTTGCAGTCACTGCTGACACAACTAGGTCTGTTGGCTTTCTTGATTTTGATAAACGGAGCGTTCTCGGGCACCGAGGTCGCCCTTATCTCGCTCAGAGAAGGTCAGCTGCAGCGCTTGGAGGATCGGAGCGGCACCGGGCGGGTGCTCGCTCGCCTGGCTCGGGACCCGAACCGTTTCCTGGCGACGATTCAGATCGGAATCACCCTGGCTGGTTTCCTGGCATCAGCCTTCGCGGCAGTCACCGTGGCCGAGCCCCTTGTTCCAAGACTGGGATTCTTGGGATCTGCCGCCGAACCGGTCGCCATCATCGGTGTTACCGCCATCTTGGCTTTCATCACCTTGGTCATCGGAGAGCTTGCTCCCAAGCGGGTAGCGATGCAGCGAGCCGAGCGGTGGGGCTTGCTGGCGGCACGGCCGCTCAATGGACTCAGCCGAATCATGGCGCCGCTGATCTGGCTCCTTGGTCGCACGACCGACCTGGTGGTGCGCCTGATCGGAGTCGATCCGTCGGTGCACCGAGATCGTGTGAGTGAACAAGAACTCGTAGATCTCGTTGCGACCCACACCGGCTTTTCATCCGAACACCGAACCATCCTCTCGGAAGCATTCGAGATCGGCGATCGCACCCTTCAGCAGGTACTCGTACCCCGACGGGACGTGTTCACACTCTCCGAGGATTTAACTAGCGCCCAAGCGGTCCAAATGCTCGCCGCGTCGGGACATTCGCGGGCACCGGTAGTCCGTGGGGACCTCGATCATGTGCGGGGGGTAGCAACGTTACGCACGCTGGTCACCGCCGACGGCCCACTTCTCGAACATATGGACTCCGTTCTGGAGCTTCCGGAGTCGCTGGTCATCATCGACGCTTTGCGGGCATTACAGAAGGCCCGCCAACAGCTGGCCGTGGTCGTCAACGAGCACGGCGGAGTAGATGGGATCGTGACCGTAGAGGACCTCATCGAAGAACTCGTCGGGGAGATCTACGACGAAACCGATACCGACCTCATGGCCGTGGTTCACGAAGCCGATGGCTCAATACTGGTACCGGGTTCATTTCCCATCCACGATCTGCCCGACCTCAACATCGACGTTCCCGAAGGCGAATACACGACAGTGGCTGGCCTGATACTTGAAAGATTGGGCGACCTGCCCGAAGCCCCAGGGGCCAACATCGAAGTCGGAACACGAAGGTTCGAAGTTGTCGACGTCGAGGGACTCACAATCACCCGGGTACGCATTCACGGGCGGTCGGCTGCCGACGGTCCCGAAGTGACGCCCTAGGACCAACGGTTCCCGGCTAGCTCTGGCCTACAGGACGCACCAGTTCAGCGTCAACTAGGTTCGGACCCGATCCGCAAATAGGAGCCCGACATGATTCTTGAAGTCGCTGACTTCCGCACCACCGACCCCGCCGACTTCGAGGTGGGCATGGAAGACGTGAAAGGCGTCATTGCCTCCGCCGACGGCTACCTGGGACATACCGTGCAGCGCAGCGTCGAGACACCGGGACGATACCTGTTGATTGTGAGGTGGGAGTCCATCGCTCACCATCAGGGGTTTCGGGCCAGCGACGCCTTTCAAACCTGGGTCGGTCGACTTGGGCCACATCGGGACGGCGCGTTCGTCGAGCACACTGAGACCGTCCTCAGCAACGAATGGGATCTGACCGGTTGATGACCCGGTCTACCGCTCGGAACTTTGATCGACCGCGGTGCGGAGCGTCGTGAGGAACTCGTCGAGGGGTACCCGGTGGATCCGGGCTGCCCACTCAACCGTGAGTGCCTTGGTGATGTCCATGCCTGACCCTTTCACCGACCACGCTGATCAGCCACTCAGACCCTAGACGTGCCCCGGTTAGGAGTGGTCTGCCGGATCGCGGCCATCCATACGAGCCAGATGGTGATCCGTCAGGTCATGACAGCCCTCGAGACCGGCGGGATCGACATGGACCACGGCATCAAGTGCGAACGGCAGCTGATGAGCCAACTCGTGCGCAACTCGCTCGCCTACGTCGTGACCGGTCGTGACGGACGCATCCGGGTCTACGCCAACCGACACGGTGGCGAGCAACCGGTGACCGGAGAAGCGCAGGCGCATGTTGGTGACCTCTCGCACCCCCTCGACCCGACCGGCAATGTCGATCGCCTGTTCAACCAGTTTGGGATCGACCGCATCGAGGAGCCGGCCGAACATCTTGCCGGCGGTTCGCCGCAAGATCACCAGAATCATCACAGCCACAACGAGGCCAGCTACCGGATCTACCCAGTTCCACCCCACCAGGGCGCCAACCCCCGCCGCCACCACTGCCAGGGACGTGTAGGCGTCGCTGCGGGCGTGATATCCGTCGGCCACCAAAGCTTCCGAACCGATCCGCTTACCGGCCCGAATGCGGTACCGAGCTACCCATTCGTTCCCGGCCGCACCGATAAGCCCGGCCGCAATGACCCACGGGGCGAACTTGAGCGGTTGCGGGTCCGCCAACCGCTTCATGGACTCCCAGCCGACTGCTCCGGCCGACGCGGCGATAGCGAGAACGATGATGATGCCCGCCAGGTCTTCCGCACGATGGAAACCATGTGTGAACCGTTTGGTGGGTTGGCGACGACCAAGTGCAAATGCCATCCACAGGGGTATGGCGGTGAGGGCGTCAGTCAGATTGTGCAACGTGTCCGAGAGCAACGCCACCGAACCGGTGACGATGACAATGGCGGCCTGAAGGGCAGCCGTTATCCCGAGGGCAACCAACGAGACTTTCGTAGCCCGGATACCCTCGCCGCTCGGGTCAGCAATCATCCCCGATTCGGCGTGATCGTGGGAGTGTCCCTGGAGGCGTCGCCACCACGGCTGTTTTTCATGCGCATGCTCGTGCTGGGCGTCCTCGTCCACCAGGTCAGCCTACCCGCGCCCGCCTCGCCTGAAACAGCACTGGTCCTACGGTGAACCGTCGAGCAGGTCGAACGAAGCTGTAGCGAGCACCGCACCGGCCACCTGAAGCTCGATCGAATGGATTCCGGCGGTGTACTTACGCGTGGAAGCCGTCTCGATCCGCCGGCGCTTGGTCAGCATCTGTTCGGCTCCTGCTTCCAGTTCGACCGTCGTCCACTTGAATACCTTGGTCGAGAGTGAGCCTCGCGCCGTCGGATGGTGGATGACGAAGTCGATCACCAAACGTTGTACCTGGTCGGCCGTTGACTTCAGGACGGCCCTGAGTTCGATGATGTCGCCCAGTCGCACCGACCCTGGTGACACTTCGAAGGCAACAACATCCACCTGAGCATCTGTTGTGAACCCGAGGACCCCCAGTGCGCCAGGGTGTCCTTGTTTGACAAGACTTCGCAGCGCATGGCTGATCATCCGCTCATCCACCGTTCCCTCACCCGCCCAGCGCCCGAGCGTTTCGACGACCAAATCGGGGTGGTCCTTGGCGATGTCGTTGAGATGATTAGCTACCGACCGGCGCACCATCTCCGACGGGTCATGGCGAAGTCGCTCGAGCACACCGAGCCCGATCTGGGGATCATCCGACAGCGCTTGCACCCGGGGACCCCACGGAAGACGGGGCCGGGTGCCTTCCGAGGCGAGGCGCCGTACGTCCGCGTCGTCGCTATCGACCCACCGGTCCACGGCAGCCATTGTCTGGTTCAGGTGCTGGTCGAGGAACGGGCGTACCGCGAACTCACAGCTCCAGGCCCGGGTCAACGACTCCATTGCCGCGAGCGACTCGGTCGGGTGATCGACCCCATGGCGTTCGACGAACGTACAAAGCGGCCAAGCGGCAAAGCCTTCCATGCCCCCTTCGACAGCTTGGACGAGGATCGAAACGGCCTCTGGATAGGAGGCCGGGAGCGTCTCGTGCAATCGGTCGGCCACGGCCGCGATTCGGTCTTTCAGTTCGAGCGCTTCCATCTCGGAGGTGATCGACACGAACCGGGATCGGTCGAACGACGGGTACACGAGCTGTACCCGGTCGGCGATGACATCCACCTCGGCACCAGCCAGTCGATGTTTGAGAGGTTCAGGCATCCCGAGAGCCTAGAGCCAGGGCTGAACGAGTCAGGCGGCGTCCGCCATCCAGGACTCGACGAGAGTGCGAACCGCGGCCGCCACTGACCTAGCTCCCGACGGATCGAGGTCGCCGCGACGGCGAACGAACAACCCGAGCGCCAACGTTGCCAGCAACTGACCACGCGAATCGGACATGCCGGAAACCAGATCCCCGGCTTCCTCCGACCGACCGATGGCGACAGAAAAGGCCGTGGTTAGCCGGACGACGTAGTTTTCAGCCGATTCGCGCACCGAAGGGTCCGAATAGGCAAGCTCGGTAATCGAATTGGTGAGCAGACACCCGAGCGCGGCGCGTTCGGGGTACTCCTCAGCAATTTGAGCGACCAGATCGAAGAAGGCAATGACCTCCTCGACTCCGCCTCCGTCAGCTTCAAGACCATGCAACATCGCTTCCACTCGCACGCCGGTATAGAACCCGAGCGCCGCCTCGAACAACCCGTGTTTGCTGCCGTACGCTCCATACAGGCTGGATTTTGAGATGCCGGTCGCAGCGACCAGATCATCGACCGACGTCGCTTCGTAGCCCTTCGCCCAGAAGGTTTCCATTGACTGCTCGAGGACGTGAGCCTCGTCGAATGATCGGGTTCGTGCCATTTCTCCCACATTAACCGCAATTCGGGAATATTCATTCCACTAAGCTAGTTGGAATGAACGTTCCATTATGGGAAGACGCATATTTCGTTCGCCGACCAAGTCGAACAGCATGACGTCCAACGCAGCTACACAAAGGGAAGCTTATGAGCGATAACACGGGGAAAGTGGCATTGGTCACTGGTGCGACATCCGGACTCGGTTTCGAGGCAGCCGCCCAGCTCGGCGAATCGGGCTACGACCGCATCACGGTTACCGGCCGCACTATCGATAAAGCCGAAGCGGCCCGCGCCCAGCTGGCCGAAAGGACCGGACGGGATATATTCGACACGTTGGCCGTCGACTTTGGCAGCGCTGAGAGCGTCCGTGCAGCCGCCGCGGAGTTGGCGCGCAGGGGCACTAGGTTCAACTTCTTGCTGCTCAATGCTGGCCTCGTCGGTCCGAGCGATCTCGTCAAAACCGACGATGACATCGAGATCACCTTCGCAGCGACACTCATCGGCCATCACCGACTTGCCATGCAGATGATCTCCGACGAGTTGTTGGCTGATAACGCCAGGATCGTGATAGCGGGATCGGAAGCGGCCCGAGGAGACGTCCCGACAATGACCGCCGTGGACTTGCCAGACTTCGCCCGCGAGCATCACGACGGTGACCTTGCAGCCGCCGCCGAGAATCACATCCGGTCGACGGGTGCTGTGAAATACAAGTCAACCAATGCGTACGCGAACGCCAAACTCTTCGTGGCGTATTGGGCTGCCGAACTGGCCAGAAAGCTCCCACCAGGGACGACCGTGAACGCCATATCACCTGGCAGCGCACCGGACACGGGTGCCGCTCGAAGCGCCCCATTCTTCATGCGCAAGATCATGGTGCCCATGATGAAAGCTATGCCTGCCAAGCTGGGCATGGCCGCTCCGGTTTCGGTGGCTGCCGCCAGGTACCTTGAAGCTTCGGAATTCCCGGACGATGTGACTGGCGAATTCTTCGCTTCCGCACCGAAGAAGATGACCGGCGCGTTGCACAAGGTTGTACTCCCGCACGTTCTCGATCGAGACAGCCAGGCGGCAGCCTGGGACGCGATCGTCTCCGTTTCAGGCGGAGTCGACTACCCGAGCCACGTCTAGCGGACCGAGCCGCATCCACCGAGGGGTATCGCGGAGCGCCGACCACTCTGCTCCCGGTCCCCCAATGAAGGCTGACTGACGTCGTTCGTCGTTTGACATGTTTTATCAAGGATTGCGAGCGTCGGCGACGACGGCGGTTGGGAGGATTTCGGGGGTCTGGCTGGTACCATCGCCGGTAGCGATACATCGCTGGACCCACCAGCTGCAATATGTCGCGTCCCGGGAGCGGAAGATGGTGCCACGTGACCGAATGCCCGTCATTCTTGTCGCTGATGACTCACGTCTTGTCACAACGCTCTTCCAGCGGGTACTCCAGCAGCACGGCTACCGGGTGATTACTACCGCCAACGGGACCGAAGCCCTTGAGATCGGGCTCAGCCAGCAGCTAGATCTCGCCATCATGGACCAGGTCATGCCGGGTCGGGTCGGCGCCGAAGTCTTGCAAGCCTGGCGATCGGCCGGTATCGACACCCCCGTCATCATGGTCTCGGCGATCGAAGAATCCCGCATGCGCGAAGCAGCCATAGAACTGGGCGCCAGCTTCTATCTCTACAAACCGATATCAAGCGATGAGCTACTCGCGGCGGTCGAACGCCTCTTGGACCCCGATGGAGGAGCCGCGACGCAGTGAGCCCGCTCGGCCGGGTTGTCCTGGTCCTACTCATCCTCACCGTCGTTTCCATGACGATGCTGTTCCTCCTGAAGCTGATACGGCACTATCGGGAACGGCAGGCCGCCTTCCGGGGCGCCGTGTACATCTCCACCCTCGGGGAGATTGTCAGCCGATCCATGGAGCCGAGCAGCGACATCGATGCCTGGGCGGACGACCCGGCTTTCCATGACACGCTCATCGACTTTTTTACGCTCGTCGCCGGCGAGGAACAACGCATCCTTATTGAGTTGGCCGACCGCCTACACATGATCGACCGGTTCCACACCGACCTCGCCAATGCCCGGCGAATCTCGACACGACTTCGCGCGGTGGCCGCCCTGGCAGTAATTGCCTCACCGAAATCCCGCCCTCACCTGGTCGGAGCCCTGCGTGATTCGTCACCCGAAGTTCGGATCGAAGCCGCAGCAGGTCTCTCGATCATCGGACACCCAGACGATGTCGAAGCGGTCATGATCGCACTGGAACGCGAGGACCGCTGGGTTGCTGAGCGTTTCGCAGATGCGCTGGTTCGCTTCGGAGAACCGGCGGTCCCAACCCTTTCGAACTACGTGCTGATCTCGGGATCGCTGTTCGACCCCGCCCCTCGCCACCTCTCTGCGGTGGTTCGGTGCCTTGGCCAGATTGGCGATCCTCGAGCTGAGACTGCCCTTCTAACCGCACTTGACGGGACCGACGCTCAGTTGCGGATCAGGGCGGCCGCCGCCCTGGGCCACCCTTGGGGGGACCGGGTCCTGAATGCGCTCCTCGGCAAGATCACGGATCCGGACTGGCGAGTCCGCGCCCAGGTGGCCTCCGCGCTTGCCCATCACAACAGCCCGACTTCCATCCCCTACCTCGTGGAAGCATTGACTGATCCGGCCTGGTGGGTGCGCCAGAACGCCGCCACCAGCCTTGGTGCCATCCACGGCGGCATCGAAGCATTGTTCGAGACGCTCAACCATCAAGACCGGTTCGCGGCTGACGCAGCCCGAGCCCAGCTCATGGCCCGAGGAGCCCGCCCCGCCGACGATCCCGAACTGGCCGCCCGTTTCGCCCTTCTGTACGAGAACGCCGATCGATCCGACGAGGCCGGCTGATGCGCACACTCTCGCTCATCATTCTTGGTTTCTTCATCGCCATGGAGATCCAGACCGCGCTGCTGCTCATCCTGTCGTCTCGGGCACTGGTTCGGGACGCCAGGACCGCCAAGTACGGGCGCGTCGAGGACATGCTGCGGTCACCTTCGACCCCTCCCGTGTCGCTCATCGTTCCCGCCTATAACGAAGCCGCCGGAATCGTGGAGTCCGTTAGGTCGCGCACCATCTTGTCGTACCCGCGATACGAGCTGGTCGTCGTCAACGACGGGTCAACCGATGACACCCTTGAGCGACTCATCGAGGCGTTCCAACTCCGTCGGGTCGACCTTCCGATTCGCCCGGAACTCGAACACGCCAACATCCGGGCCATTTACAAGTCCGGCCTGGCGATCCCGCTGACCGTCGTCGATAAGGACAACGGCGGCAAGGGCGACGCACTCAATGCGGGAATCAACGCTTCGGCGTTTCCCTATGTCGTAGTGACCGACGCCGACATGATCTTCGAGGAAGACTCCCTCATCCGCATTATGAGGCCGTTCGTTCAGGACCGTGGACCTACCGTGGCGGTTGGTGGAAACATCCGCCCGCTCAATGGATGCCAGGTATCGATGGGGCGGGTAACGGAATCAGCTCTACCCAAATCGGTGATCGAACTCACCCAGGTCGTCGAGTACCAGCGGTCTTTTCTCGGCTCACGCCCGGGCTGGTCTTTCCTGAACGGTCTGCTCCTCGTCTCTGGCGCTTTCGGGGCTTTCAAGAAGGAGGCCGTCATCCAAGCGGGCGGATTCCCCCAACACCACCTCGGCGAAGACCTCGACCTCACGATGCGCCTGCACCGATCTCAGCGTGAAGCCGGCAACGACTATCGGATCGTGTACGCACCCAATGCTGTCGTGTGGACCGAGGTTCCGGCCACCGCTCCACCCCTACGAAAACAGCGGATCCGCTGGCATCGTGGGCTCCGCCAGGTCGTCGAAGAACACCGCAAGATGCTGTTCAATCCGCGTTACGGATTTATCGGGACGGTGGCCTGGCCGGCGTTTTTCCTGTTCGAGTTCGTCGCTCCGATCCTGGAAGCCGCCGGATGGATCATCATGCCGATCACGTTGATCCGATCAGATATCGAACCGGCGCTCGTCATCGGCCTACTGCTGGTCGCATTACTTATCGCGATCCTCAACTCGTTGGCGTCGCTCTACCTCGATGAACGATACGGGCACTTCAACTCCCCGATCGATGCCGCCCGACTTCTGCTTACTGCGGTTCTGGAGAATTTCGGACCACGCCAGCGCACCGTGTGGTGGAGGCTCCGGTCACTGTTCTGGCGGCGGGGCGACATCGACTGGGGAGACATGGAACGGACCGGAGTCGGCAATATCGGCGACTAGCGCGACCTACGGTTCGGCCGTCTCCGCCAGCTTGACCAGAGCTTCAGTGATCAGATCCCGAGCTTCATCTACCTTCGCCTGATAGGTCCCGAGGTCACCGGTGATGAGCGCCCGCTGGGCCTCGTCGAGTGCGGCGTCAGCCGCAGCCACCAACTCGGCTACCTCGGTAGGCAACTCGCCGATCGGAATGTCAGTGATCGGATCGAGGTCAACCCCGGCCGCATAACCCGGGAAGGTGAGCTGCAGCGCCTGATCCAGTGTCTCACCGATGGCGATACGGTTGTCAAAGACCATCGCGACCCGCTTGAACTCGGGAATGGTGTTCTCGCCATCGCCCTGCAAGTAGATCGGCTGGACGAAGAGAATCGACTCCTCGATGGGCACGACCAACATCTGACCCTGGATGATCGTCGAGCCTTCCTGCCCAAGCAGGGTTCGTAGGGCCGAATAGTCCGAGTCCTGATTGATGTCTTTGCCGACCAGCCCCGGTCCGTCGAACTGTTCGTTGGGCGGTAGCCGGAAATCGATAAACTCGCCGTAGCTGTCCGGATCGCTCTTGGCGATCAAGAACGAAATCATGTTCTCCTTATTCTCCGGGACGAACGGTTGCATGATCAAGAACGAAAGCTCATCTTCACCCGGGAGCTTCATGAGCAGGTAATACGGCAGCATGGTGCGGACCTGACTGGCCTGCTCCCCCGGGGTGAATTGCGAGAGGAAGCGGGTGACCTGAAGCTCTGAGGTCGACGGGTCCGTCGCAACTGCCCACGGATCGGAGTTTTCGAGCAGCTCGCGGACTTCGTCGACGTGATACAACTCATACATGTCTGACTGAACCCGGAACAGGTCCTCCGGATAGCGCAAGTGGGTTCGCAGGCCATCGGGCATGTCCGCCTGGTCTGTAAACATGTCCGGGAAGACCTCTTCCCAGGACTGAATAATCGGGTCCGCGTCGTCGACGACATAGAACTTCATGGTGCCCTCATAGGCGTCAACCACCGCTTTGACCGAGTTCCGCACGTAATTGAAGCGGGTTGGGAGCGGCAGACCCGGGAAGTCGCGGGCCACCGCTGGCAGGCGACCGGTGGAGGCTGTCTGCGAATACGGGAACGAATCAGAAACCGAGTACATGTCGATGACCCACTGCAGGCTCCCGTCAACCACGACCATGTACGGGTCGGAGTCGGTTCGGAGAAACGGTGCCGTTGTCGCGACCATGTCCAGGACATTGCGACGCATCATTACCTGGCTTTCGCCATCGATCTGGCCGGAAATGAGCGTGTTGAAGTCCGTAAATCGTAAGGCGAAGGCCAACCGGCGGAAGAACCCACCGAGTCGTATCCCCCCATCGCCCTCATAGGAACTGAAGTCCGGGTCCGGGTCGACCTCGGATTCGTCGGTATTCGCGTAGACGAACGATCCAGCCTCAAGCAGCTCACCAAAGTAGATGCGCGGCTCATCAACTTCGAGCTCAGGAACCAGGGACAACGGCGGGATGTCCTTGACGAGATAGTCGGGCTTTCCCTGATCCGTCACATCATTGGCTGGCGAAACAACCACACCAAAGCCGTGCGTGAAAACGAGGTGCTCATTGACCCAACCGCTCGACTGTTCATCAGCGACCATTTCCCGGACACCCAACTCCACCTGGGTTAGGCGGCCATCAAGCTCGTACCGATCGACATCGATGTCGTCGAACTCGTAATAGGGACGCAGCTCCTGGGAAGAACGGTACGTAGACGCCAGGACCACCGGGTCCCACAATCTCAAGTTTTCAAGGGTGTCCAGGTTCTGGGGCAGGTCGTCGGCGGTCAACGTATTCGATGCGGGAAACTCCAGGATCTCGATATCGGCCAGATCGAATCCGATCTTCGTGAACTCCATGTGGCGTTCCGCATAGGGCGTCTCTTTCGTAATGAAGTTTGGCGAGACCTGGAATCGTTCGACGATTTGCGGATAGGCAACCCCGACGATCAGCGCCACGACCAGCCAGCCTCCACCGGCAACTGCCGGAAGCAGCCAGCGCTTCTGCCAGATGTTGGCCAGGAAAATGAAGCCAGCGACCAGCGCCACGATTGCCAGCAGCCGGTTGGCGGGGATCTGAGCATTGACATCGGTAAAGAAGGCTCCCCGATACGGCTCACCGGGGGCATCGAGCAGGTCATAGGAATCGAGCAGGTAACCCCACGATTTCGTGAAAGCGAGAGCCGCCATGATCACGCTGACGTGCGATTTCACCCCGGGTCGGACCTCAGGAGGTCGATCGGGGAGCAGCTTGATCCCACCGTTCAGATAGTGGATGACGGCGACCACGATCAAAGCGATCACCAACTGCGTGAACAGCCACACGTTGACCATGCGCATGAACGGCAACTGGAACACGTACAACGAGACGTCGTTGCCGAACACCGGATCCACCACCCCGAAGGACGAAGGGTTCAGGAACTGGAGAGCCGGCAGCGCCCAGTCCATCGTCGTGCCGGCACTCAACAAGGCAAACACAGCCGCCACGAGCAACAGAATCCGTCGCAGACGAGGTTCAAGCCAGTCATTGAACCGCTCGACCATCTCGTCCTGACCGTCGATGACCAGCAGATCAAACCGCGGCGAGATCCGCTCGGCGGCATACAGGTTCGAATAGAGAATCAAGAATGAGAGGACAAAGCCGATCGCCCCGAGGATCAGCCGACTCCCATTGAGCGTCCACCAGACCGACGTGAGGTCGACCGAATCGAACCAGAGGTAGTCGGTCCACAGCGTGGCGGATCGCCGCAACACCTCGTAGGCGGCGAACAACACCACGGCAATAATGATCAGATTGGCCCGTCGGGGCGTCGCGTTCTGGGGAGGAGCGTTAGAGATCATGAATCGCCATTCTATGGCGAATCGAGAGTCATGCGCCAAGTACAACCGTGCAAGAGCAGTCTTTGTGCAATGGGGGCACTATTCCACCGGCGAATCCGGCATCCGGGGCAACCGGGCCTGCCTCGGCAATGGTTCGACATTCAACGCACCCGCGACCGGCGACTGCCCAAACCATGGACGTGGCATCGGTGGTCACCAAGGCTCGAGCGATCCCCCGGTGGTAGGCCGCCCTGGCGATGGAACGCACTCGCCGTTCGGCCGTATCGGTCCGCCACGCACGATACGCCCGGCTTACCGCAGAAGCGGCTGCCCGCGGTCCGTCGCCTTTGGACGCCGCAATCACCAGATCGGCGGCGATGGCTTCGGCGAATTCACCACTCACGTTGGGAATGTCCGCCTTGCGCGACTTCGGGCGACCGGCGCTTTTGCCGGTCATCGACTCAGCCGCTTCGTACCCCGCTGCGAACGACTCCTGGGCGACAATGGTCAGATCGCCGTGGACACGCTCGGTTAGTTCGGCCACGTTTGGTTCCCATTCATCTTCAGCGACCCGCATCTGCTCGAGCGCAACGTTCTGTGCCTCGGTGAGCTGGCGCTTGATATCGCGCAGTACCCGATTCATGATCGGCAGGAGGAGATGATCCCGAAGTTCGAGGGCGTCACCTGGCGCTTCGATGGCCACGGCCCGGCTGCGGACGATCTCCGGTTCACCTATGTCAGTCGGCTCGGTCGGCTCCGGCTGGCCGGTCGCCGCCTCGTCCTGGTCGGGAGCGTCCGATACTGGAGCAGTCACAACGGGCGTTTCGGCGGTCTCCCGAAGCGCCGCGAATAACCCGCCGAGGGCATCGTCTCGAACCACGTCGACGGGTTCCACAGGGTCGGGCTCCGGAGTCTCGACGACCGGGGTTTCCACTGTGTCTGAATCTCTGTCTGAGTCTGTTTCCTCACCCGAGGGAGGTGCTTTCGGGTCGTCCGATTCGCTGGCCGCAGGTTCCGAAGCATCTTCGGTTTCGACGTGATCTGACTCTTCGACGGTTTCGAATTCGTCGGGCTCGTCGTGTTTGGCAGGAATGATCTTGATGATCGAAAACTCTGCCGGATCGACAATGGAGGGAGGAGGAGCCGCTTTGAGCTTGCGTACCTCTTCGGCCATTTCAGACGCATCGATCGGGGCCGAATCGGGGGCTTCGACCCGCTTCTGGGCAGGAATCAGTTTGATACCTTCCTTATCCCACGTCGGAGCCGCATCCTCGGACGGGCCTACGACTTTCACCGACGAGTCCGCGAAGGTCGGAGCGGGCGGTACGGCCTCCAACTCTTCCCGTTTGCGTTTCAGGTCATCTTCCAGGCGGGCAACCGCCACCTGTACCGAATCGAGTTCGGTGAGCAGTTCGACCCGCCGGACCTCTAATGATCGAGCCCGCTCCTGGGCGGCGTCAGCCTGGGTTCTCGCCTGTTCAACGATCTCATCGTGACGAGCCCGGGCATCGACCAACAGCCGTTCTGACTCCATCCTGGCGAGCCGCATAAGTTCTTCGGACTCACGGCGGGCGTTTGATTGAATACGGTGGGCGTCGCGTTCGGCTTTCCCGACGATCGCCAGGGACTCGCGCGCTGAGCCTTCCAGAACGGCTTTCGATTCATCCTGGGATTGTTCGATGAGCGTTTCTGCGGCGATCCATGCGTCGCGCCGGAGATTCTCCGACGCCTCGGTCGCTTCACGCCGCGATTGCTCGATTTCCTTCTGAGCGGAATCCCTCCAGGCGGTGACTTCGCTCGTGGCACGATTTCGCAACGTGTCGGCGGCCTGGTGAGCGGCTTCGAGGATGTGACGGAGTTCATCGGCGAATGAGTTGAAATCAATCGACGTCTCCCCCATCTGCTCAAGACGAGAGAGCAAGGCATCTTTTTCTCTCATGAGTTCGGTGATGCGGGCCGATTGACTGGTGACGTAGTCGTTCACCTGACTGGTATCGAACCCTCGGAGTTTGGTCGAAAAAGACGGCGCGTCGTCAGAACCAGTGGACATGGGCGCCACGATACCGCGCCCGGTGTTCATATCTGGCGCTTTCAGAGCGAAATCAGGACTCTTGGCCTGTCAAATACGCCAGAGCGTCGAGATACGTCTCGACTCGGACCAGTTCGATGCCGACGTCGAAGCCCTCGAGTTCGTCCCAGTTGTCGGCTGGCACGAGCATCACATCAGCCCCTGTCGCCTCGGCGGCGACGACTTTCTGGCGGATGCCCCCGATCGGCCCGACGTTCCCGTCAAGGTCGATGGTGCCGGTGCCGGCTATCACTCGGCCCGCCGCCAGATCATCCTCGGAAAGGAGATCGATCAGGGTCAACGTGTACATCAACCCTGCCGACGGCCCACCGACGTTGGTGGTGTCGATTTCGATGTCGATCGGCGAGGTGTACGCCCAATTGTTTGTCGTGGCAAGAAATCCGACCATAGGACGATCGGGGTCTGTCACGTGTTGGATCAACGTGGCAGTTACCGATACTGGCTCCCCGGCCCGGAGGACGTCGAGCACGACCTCATCACCAACCGACCGTTGAGAGATCAATGCCGTTAAGTCGCTAGCAGTAGTGACCGGTGTGCCGTCGATCGAAACAATGACGTCGTCTGGCATCAGGATGCCCTCGACCGGCGAGCCTTCTGTGAGCCCGGCTACCAGCACACCATCGCCTGTCACCGTGACGTCGTATCCCAGGTAGTTGAGGGCGACGAACACCGAGTTCGTTTTGGATTCCTCCATCGATTGTCGATTTCGGGCCCGGTACTGTTCGTCAGTCTGGCCGACCGGCCGCACCGACTCACGGGGGATGATGTCAACCGAACGGTCGAATTGAGCGAGGCCGTATTCGATGGCCGAAACCGGCGACAGCGAGATGGTCAACATGTAGAACTCGCCATCGATCGGATCCGGATTGGCCACTGTGACCAGGTCGTCGATCTCATACGCCGGGCCCGGCGAAAACGAGTAGTACGGCAATGTTACGGAGGCGCCGACGCCGATGAGGATCGCCAGGATGACGATGAATACCGCCAGGACGACGGGCCAGCGGGCGGGACGTTCGGGTGTTGGGACGGCAACCGCCGGAGGGGTGAGGGTGTCCATCAGGTGTATGGTACCGGCCGATCCACGTTATCTCTGCTTTGGACGGCGGTCTCGCCACCTAAAACGACTCAGCTGTGTGGCGAATCGTTATGATCATGGCCATGCGACCCGAACTCATCATGCTGGACGAAAAACGAGAGGGCGATCTGCTGACCGTCGAGGCGGTTCTTATCCGCAACAACGAGGAATTCCGGGGCACGGCCACCGGACCCGCTGATGAATCTGGACACCTCGACATCATCTGCCGGGCGACCCTCGACGCTGCCAAGACCGCCAGCGACCGGCAACTCGACGTTGACTTCGCCGGCCTGGCCATCACAGACGTCCAATCGAAACCGATTGCGCTGGCTTTGGTGCGAGTGGACGGCGGCGAGAACGTCTACGTCGGTACGGCCCGGGTGAAATCCGATGGAGTGACCAAGGCTGTCTCCCGGGCGATCATGGACGCCATCAATCGTCCGCTATTTGGCTAACTGGTTCTCGCTATCTCTCCAGTTTGTTAGGTTGGTTTATCGCCGATTCTTTGGCAGATTCGGCTCGACCCTCACAAACGGGAAGAACCCTGTCAGTGCTGCTTGCGCGAGGTCATCACCCCGCCCAGGCCCCGATTCAGGCTGAAGGTCCCTGGGTAAAGCGCAGATTGGCCGGTTATGGGCGCTCTTGTCTGGATGCGGCTGAAAACTGCCGCAGAACCCCCAGCGTCGAGAGCGCGCCGTGTTAGCTCGATGAGATAAACTTGCGCTTTTCGGACCAGAGTGCGAAACCCATCCACACAAAACTCGCACCAAAGATCACATCGCCGATGGTGACGATGACATGCGATAGCGAAGCATTCAGGGACACGCTCTCCGAAATGAAAAACATCACTGACCCGATAATGAGCAATAAGCCAGACCCACGCGGGAATACACCTGCGCGCGTCGTCGCTATGCCAAACAGGACGTAGCCCAGGATGTAACCCAGAACGAGCACGAGCACTGCAAAGGTAGGCGGTGTCACGGCTTGATCAAACAAGGCGGGCGCCTGTACAGCTACTAAGTGTACGACAGTCGAGGCCATGGCAAATATGCCACTTACAAGGACTGTGCCAATAAATGCCAGAACGAAACCGACCAACCCGAGCCAGCCTGTCTCCTCCACTTGGCGCGCATACAGTCCTAACAGGCCGAAAAGCATCAGCTTTGCTGAAACCCAATAGACTTGGTGAGCTGGCACCCAGTTAGGACTGAGGTAGGCGTTAAGATCCTCGCCAACAGGATGAAGGAGTGCGCCCAGGGCGTAGAGCCCGCCTGCCAAGATACTTATCAGTCCACTCCAACGGATTAGTTTTGCGGTTGACATTTCATTTCTCCTTTCGTAGGTAGAACTCAAAGCCATCCTGAAGTGCAAATTGTTGGAACGCGAGGAACCGAACCAACAACCGCACAGAACGGCACCTCGGCGCTCGTTACATTCGCAGCTCGTCACAAACGCTACCTCGCAACGCGAGGACCTCGCGGGACGAACCTCACGAAATACCCTGCCCACCGATGTATCAGCATCCCGACTATCTTGACGCACGGGGTAGCCCCAGCGAATCACGTCCCCGCCATCAACGCACGGCCTGAGGCTGAGCGCTCAGCTAATGACCTGGCCGTATTGCTGCATTAGCGCACCAAAACAGGCATTGCGGGCCTGTGCACCCAGCACCGCCCAGGTCGAGACACCTCCACCCCGAGGCCCATGTACGCCAGGAGAGCCACGGCCTCTTGTATGGGCAGCGGATAAGGCTGGTGAGTAACCAGCAGCAGTCATGTCCCGGCAGCCAGAGAACACAATCTGACTCACCTCATGAGGCACGGATCCTGCCCCTACCAGGCTTCGACACTGAGGGGTGGGGGGCCTACCCGATAGCCGAATCGAGGATCACCGGTCGGTGGCTTCACCCTTGAGTCCTAGAGAACACCGAGCAGGTGAGCTGCCTTCACGCTTAAACGTTTGAGAAACAACCGTCTCTTTCGTCTGGCCGCAACCCAGTCAACGAGGCCGACCGAAGACCAGTCGCGGGCAGGAGTGATCCGTTCGTTCCAGAGCGAGGAAACGGACGCCGGGGGGCCATGGCTAGTTGCGGATATTTTCCGAGAGGATTCTGAAAATTCCCGCCGTCGGCCGCCGGTTCTTGGGGGCCGTTAGGCTGCGATCCTCAGCCGCGTTGTGATTGGCAAAAGGAACTTAGGTGAAGCCGCGAACGGTGTTCTATTACGAACCGTAAGCACACTCGTCGGCCAGGGGGCCGGCTGGCGCGGCAATCTCTAGCCGGATGAACCGATCATCGCCCGTCTCCCCGCATCTGCCATGCGCCGACAGCGCACCATGCCCCGCCCCATAGAGCAAGGCCTCAAAGAGCATGGTGAGTCCCGAGTACCGGCTACTGGTGATCAGTGTGTCATCGATGAAGGCGTACAAGGCGATAATGGCAACAGCCCACGCTCCAGCTTTGACGATCGTCCCATACAACGGACGCCACGGGGCCTGGGACCCTGTGTAGTAGAAGTACATCGCGGCCAGGATCGCCATCGGAATGAGCACAGTGGTGTGTGAGAGGCCGTACTCGTCGAGGATCAGTGTGCCAAGCACCCAATCTCCCACCAGAATGATCAGGGCGCCCAGAGCGATCATCCGCTCGCTCCCTGACAGCTTCGAGCGGACCTCTTGAATCGCCTCCACGGCAGGGTTTTCTTTCGGAACGTTGGCGGCGGCGGGTTCGGCTTCATCTGTCACGGGGTTCTCCTCTCGTGACATATCTCTGTTTGCAACGATACCGACGACGACCCGCCGAACATCGTTGAAATCGCCAACTCCTCATCGAGAAGGCTCCACCCGACCCTACGACTGGAACGAGGGTGCATCCAGGCTCGACATACCGAACCGTAAGCTCGCTCGACTGCATTTTGCGAGCGGGACGAACCAACAAAAGGGACCCGGCCGAGGCCGGGTCCCTTTTACATTGCGAGAGAATCGAACTTAGCGAAGTTCGACGCTGGCGCCGGCAGCCTCGAGGGTTGCCTTTGCCTTCTCGGCATCTTCCTTGGTGGCGCCTTCGAGCACCGTACCGTTGGCTTCGACGAGATCCTTGGCCTCTTTGAGACCGAGGTTCGTAATTCCACGAACCTCCTTGATGACCTGGATCTTCTTGTCGCCAGGGCTGGTCAGGACAACATCGAACTCGTCCTTCTCTTCTTCGGCGGCAGCTTCGCCGGCCGCGGCCGGAGCCATTGCCATGGCCATCGGCGCAGCAGCGGTGACATCAAACTTCTCTTCAAATGCGTCCAAGAAATCTTTGAGTTCAAGAACGGTCATTTCTCCGAAGACTTCCAAAAGGTCGTCAGTACTCATTTTCGTTTTCGCCATGGTTATTCCTCCTCGGCGGCCTCGGCGACTGGCGCCTCGGGCTCTGTTTCGGTCGCCTCTTCTTCGGCAGCTTCAGCGGCCGGTTCAGGTGCGGTTACTTCTTCAGGAGCAGCAGCCTCTTGCGGGGCGGGCGCTTCTTCAGCAGCGGGGTCAGTTTCTTTCTTTTCAAGCAGTTGCGAGAACATCGATGCGGCGTCGCGAGTGAACGATCCGAGCATGCCGGCAAGGTTGGCCAGTGGCGCTTTGGCAGCACCGGCAATCTTGGCCAACAACACTTCGCGTGGCTCAATGTCAGCGAGTTTCGTTACCGACTCAGGCGTCAGTACCTCGACACCTAGAACGCCCGACTTTATGACCAGAGCCTCGTTCTCCTTCGCAAAATCCCGGAGGACCTTGGCGATGGATACGGCATCTGTGTCAGCGAACGCCAGACCGGTTGGGCCGGTCAAATCGTCGCCAAAGTCGAAGCCAAGCTCGTCAGCAGCCCGACGGGCTAGCGACATCTTGACGACCTTGAACTCACCACCGGCAGCACGAAGCTCCCGACGGAGCTTCTGCTGTTGCGTAACGCTCAACCCGCGATATTCCGCCAGGTAGGTCGCTCGCGCAGAACCGAACCGATCTCTGATCTCTTCAACTGCCTGGACCTTCTCAGGTCGTGGCATAGACTCCTCCTCAATAGGAAAAGGTCCTTCGACCACAGAACGAAGAACCTCGGAGGAGGCTTCAACCTGCGTTGGATGAGCGTTTCGGCTCTCTTACGCCCCTGCGGGGTCCTACGGTCTGGGGTCGAAGACTGGTCTTGTGACCAGGCTTGGAGTTGTTACCGACAGCTTACCGGCACAGTCGACCAGTGTCATATCCACAGATTTTCTTTCCCCGCAGTCACGCGCGGTGACCACATATGGCCAATTTCGTCGGAAAGGTCACGCGCGGTGGGTATGGGGCAAATTGGCGGTAGACAGCCTGTGGACAAGGCGCGATAGTCAAAATACGAAAGACCCGGGGCATCACACCGGGCGGGGATCGACCAGGAAAGGCACCAGACAGAAGAAACCACAAGACCTTCCTAGACGCAGACAGAAACGGTCGGGCGAAACGCTGGAGGGACCACTCTCTCAGAGCAACTGTGGACCCTACCCTGCACGGTTGCGACCACCTTCTGGCACGCCAAGAACACTGACTGCAGGAGTCATCCCCATACGAAGAACGCCCGGTCCGCAGCCCGGGCGTTCTTCCTTTTAATCGTCGGTCATCTCGCGAAGCCGAAAACCCCGCTCGGCGGGTTACGCTTTCTTGGGGGCCAGAGACTGGACCCGGATCCCCACGCCCATCGTCGATGACACAGAGATGTTGCGCATGTAGACGCCCTTGGCCGAAGCCGGACGGGCCCGGTTGATCTCACCGGAGATGGCTTGGAAGTTCTCGACGAGCTTCTCCGCGTCGAACGAAACCTTGCCGATCGGAACATGCACGTTTCCGAACTTGTCGTTGCGGTATTCGATGCGTCCACCCTTGAACTCGGTGACAGCTTTGCCGATGTCCTGGGTAACGGTTCCGGCTTTCGGGTTGGGCATAAGACCACGGGGGCCCAATACCCGGCCGAGCGTACCGACCTTGGCCATCATGTCTGGAGAGGCGATCATGAGATCGAAATCGAGGGCTCGACCAGCGGTAAGTTCCGCAACGAGTTCTTCGCCACCAACGAGGTCGGCTCCGGCCGCTTCAGCCTCCGCTTGCTTGTCCGATGAGGTGATCACAGCGACGCGAATCGTTTTGCCGGTTCCATGAGGAAGCGACACCGTGCCGCGGACCAACTGGTCGGCTTTGCGGGGGTCGATTCCGAGCCGAAAGGCTGCTTCGACGGTCTCGTCAAACGAGGCTGACGAGAGAGATTTGACCAGTTCGAGCGCCTCACTCGGGGAATACTCGTTCAGATCGTCGTAACGCTTCTTAGCTTCGACCGTCTTCTTTCCGGCCATAATTACTTCTCCAGTGTGGTGCAAGCGGCGTGAGCCTCCCACGTATATGTTGCCAAATTACCCGAGATCGTTAGATCTCGGAACTGCACTTTCGGCAAAGCCGAAAGTGCCACCTGATTCAAAGAATCAGGCTGTGGTGCAAGCGGCGTGAGCCTCCCACCTAGATGTCTTTTCTAGCTTCTAGCTTCTGCCCTTCTCGCAGTTTCGGCAAAGCCGAACACTGCAAGCTGATCCGAAGGATCAGCCCAAGACTGCAAGGTAATTCGAAGAATTAGCCAGAGACAGTGATACCCATCGAACGCGCCGTGCCTTCGATGATCTTCATGGCGGCATCAATGTCGTTGGCATTGAGGTCGATCATTTTGGTTTCGGCGATCTGGCGGACCTGATCACGGGTGACGCTTCCCACCTTGTCAGTGTGCGGCGTGGCCGAACCCTTCTCAAGTCGGGCGGCCTGGCGCAGGAGAACCGGCGCTGGCGGCGTTTTCGTGATGAAGGTGAACGACCGGTCCTCGAAGACGGAGATCTCCACCGGGATGATCGTTCCGGTCTGCTTCGCCGTTGCCTCGTTGTAGGCCTTCACGAAGTCCATGATGTTGACACCGTGCTGACCGAGCGCCGGTCCGACGGGCGGAGCCGGGCTGGCCTGGCCAGCCGGGATCTGCAGTTTGATTACGGTCATCAGTTTTTTGCGACCCATGATGTTTTCCTTGACTCGAATGTTCTGGCTACTTCTCAGATACCCATCAGAAGCTGGTGGCGACATCTGAGCAAGACGCCATCACCGGACCGGATCTGAAGGTAAAGCCGAAGCCTTACCCGAAATGTTGCTAGTTCTTCTGGATGTCTGTGAAACCTAACTCGAGAGGTGTATCTCGCCCGAAGATGTCGACCAACACAGTGACCTTGGACTGGTCGAGGTTGATCGATTCGATGATGCCGTTGAAATCCGCGAACGGACCAACGACCACTCGAACCGAGTCGCCCATTTCCCATTCGGGTTTGAACTGCGGTGCCTTGACCTCTTCGTCCACTTCGGCTCCACCGAGGAACCGTTCCACCTCGCGGCGGGACAGCGGTACGGGTTTGGTGCCGGAACCCACGAAGCCGGTTACCGCTGGTGTATTACGCACGGCGTACCAGGTGTCATCGTCGAGGTACATCCGGCACAGAACGTAACCGGGCAACGACTTGCGCTGCACGGTTTCCTTCTTGCCGTTCTTGATTTCGATGACGTCTTCCATGGGAATGACGACCTCAAAAATGCGGCTTTCCAAATGCATGGATTTGGCGCGCGTCTCAAGGTTCATCTTGACCTTGTTCTCGTACCCGGAGTACGAGTTGATCACATACCAGTCGCCCTGCTTGTCATAGGGGCTGACTGGTTTCGGTGGTGCCGGTGGTTCAATCGGTTCACTCGCCTCAGCATCATCAGCCGTCTCGGGCACATCGGTGGCCTCGGGCACATCGGTCGTATCCTCAGTGGTGGCAGCCGAGTCGTCCGCCGGAGCCTCGTCGACAGGTGCGTCAACCGCATCTGGCGTGTCGGCTGCGGGAGCTTCTACCGCCTCGGCAAGTACTTCTTCCGAAGCTTCAGCTAGCTCGTCGACCGCGTCATCCTGCGCGATGTCACTCATAGTCCCAACTCCAAGATGTACAGAAGACCCTCTTTGAACCCAATATCGATGGCGAAAATGAATGCGGTGATCGCGACCGTCGTGATCATCGTCACGGCGGTGAAGGCGACCATCTGCTCACGAGTCGGCCAGGACACTCGCCTCAGCTCTGCCCGGACCTCTTTGAGGAAATGCCAGATACGCTTGAGAAACGGATCCTTCTTTTTCGCAGCCACAGCAGGTGCACCACGTTTGGCGGCGGCGCGCTGTACAGCAGACTTTCCAGCCTGCGCTTCTTTGGCCTGCTGATCGGCACGTTCAAGACGCCGTTGCTCCCGATCTTGGATGCGGCGTTGATCTCGGTTCATGGTCTTGTTGTTTCCTCATTCTGTCCGTGAAGCAGGGGTGGTGGGGTTCGAACCCACAACCTCCGGTTTTGGAGACCGGCGCTCTGCCAGTTCGAGCTACACCCCTATATAGAGGGGAATTTCAGGCGCGGGATGCAAGTATACGAATCCTATGGTCGAACTGTAAAGCCGAGATCGGCTCACGAATCAAACTGCGCGGTCGAAACCGCCGAACTTCGCTTAGTTGCAACCACCGCGACAACGACTCCGAGTCCCAACGCGACAGCTCCTGCTACTACCAGTCTACCCATGAAACGAGACTCCACTTTCTCATCGAGACGGGCCATGACCGCATCGACCAGCGTGGACGGTGGCGTCCAAGACGACTGACGACCGTCGGCGAGGAGTTCGGCAACCTGGCGAAGGCGATCGGCTTCGACCCGACACACCAAACATGAGGACAGATGGGTGGCAATCGATTCGGGCAATGGCGCCGATGACCCGATATATTCGGGGAGCAACATGCGCACACCTTTGCACCGGAGCTGATAAGTCCGTGAGGCGGCCGCTGCGCCTATCCGGTCGAGGTTCACCAGTCCACGTCCGCCAGGAGGGTCCGGAGTCTCCGCCTGGCGCGATGGAGCCTTACTTTGGCCGCCCCGGTGGTGATATCAAGCAACTCGGCAATCTCGCTGTGTGACCAACCTTCAACATCCTTGAGAACCACCACCATCCGCTGTTCAGCAGACAGGGAGTTGAGTGCTTCGCCGAGTGCTTCCGGGAGGTGCAACGTCTCATCGAGATGCCCCGGATTGTGCCGCCGGGTTTCATCCGCGATCGCCGGTACGTCGTCGATGTCGGCGTGGCGGTGACGTTTCTGGCGCCCCCGATGGGTCCACGCCGTGTTGACGGTTATGCGATACAACCAGGTCGAGAACGCCGAGTCACCGCGAAAATTGGGCAAGGCTCGCCAGGCCCGAACGAAGGTCTCCTGTGCGACGTCTTCTGCAAGGTGGCAGTCCGATACCAGCCGAACCGCAAGGGTGTACACGTCACGCTGGTTCTGCTCTACGAGCATCCTGAAGGCATCGCGATCGCCTCCCCGCGCCGCTATCACCCAAAGCTTGTCTGGCTCCACCGGATGCAAGCTCATCGATTCATCCGAACCTGACCAGTGATGCAGACCTCGCCGGCCGAAGCCAGGGTCAGGTCCAGCTGCGCTTGTGCCGCGTTCATGGCAGACACGGTACCTTCGATCATGGCGCTATCCCCGGCCAGGACGGGTTTCTTAAACCGTAAAGACGCTTGCGATACAGGCAGGTCCTGGTCCGTGTAGCGCGCCGCCGCTTGGAACATCCAGGCAGCCATCAACAGTCCATGGCAAATGACCCGCGGTAACCCGCCGGACCGGGCCGTGGCGTGATCCCAGTGGATCGGGTTGAAATCGGCCGACGCGGACGCATACCGGACCAGGTCAGCTCGGCTGGCTGACTTGGCAATCGGAGCGATATCCATACCTGACCCTGGGATGGGTATCGGGCGAACAATGTCGTTGTCGCCCCGACGATGCACGTCGGGTTCGGGTTGTTCGGCTTCGCTAGCCGGGGGCACTTCGGGCGACATGATGAATGTAGATGCCGAGGAAATGACAGGTTCGCCATGATGATCGACCACGCCAGCGCTGAACGACACAAAGGCCATTCCGTTCCGTTCGCGGATACGGTCGACTGACCCGGTCACCGCCAGCTCGGAGCCAACCTGAACCGGCCGGTGCCACTCGAACTTCTGATCAGAGTGCAGCAAGATCCGGTTGTAGTCCCCAACGTCAGACCCGAAGAGGAATTCTGGTGCTGCGGCGAAAAGGGCCACTGAGGCGATCGATGGTGGTGCCACATCGGTCCAGCGAATGGGATCGTCACCCGTCGCCGAAACGTAGGCGCTGACCCGCTGCGGCGTAACCGCCACCGAGAACGGCCCATACGACTTCCCCGTCAGATGATCAATGCTCACCTAGTCCACAGTAGCCAAGTCCCCGCCCCAACTCCCGCAAACCTGGGCACACATGCTCGGAGAGGAGAACTGAGTCGGGCTTTCATGCTCGGAGAGAGGAACGAGCCCTCCCTACGCGGACTGGCTGCGCCAGTCCGTCCGCGGAACGGCTCGCCGTTCTGCCACGTGACCGACAGGTCACGCCTTCCCCCCGGAAGCTCCACTTCGTTCCGCTGGGGGGACCGACTGGACGGAGCTTGCCAAGGGAAAACAAAGAGGACGGCCAATGGCCGTCCTCTTTTTCAAGACCCACAATGTCCACCCGCAGGTTCAGTGCGAACACGGTATCACTAACAACATTCGTGTGGTTTGAGAATCTCGAAAGTATCACGCCGAGTGCTGCGAGAAGCACTATTGGAGAATCGCTCGCAGCGCTTGGGCAAAACGAAAACGAGGCCAAAAGGCCCCGTTCCGACTAGCGAGTTTCTTTGTGGGCGGTGTGGCTACGACACCACTGACAATACTTGGAAAGTTCCAAGCGCTCTTTGGTATTGGACTTGTTCTTGGTCGTCACGTAGTTGCGACGTTTACACGTTTCGCAAGCCAGCGTGATGGCCGGACGTTTGTCAGAGGGCATGCTCTGGTTTCCTTCGGTTTTGCAGAACCCGGGCGGAACATTGTCCCGCCCGGGAGCTGCGATTGCTCAACTGTCGAGCTACTTGATCACCTTGGTGACGAAGCCGGCACCGACGGTGCGGCCACCTTCACGTATGGCGAACTTGAGGCCTTCTTCCATGGCGATCGGGGCGATGAGTTCCACGGTCATTTCCGTGTTGTCGCCCGGCATGACCATTTCGGTTCCTGCTGGCAGGGTTACCGAACCGGTTACGTCAGTCGTACGGAAGTAGAACTGCGGACGGTATCCGGCGAAGAACGGGTTCTGGCGACCACCCTCATCACGGGTGAGAACGTAGACCGAAGCCTCGAACTCGGTGTGAGGAGTAATCGAACCTGGCTTGGCGAGCACCTGTCCGCGCTCTACGTCGTCCTTGCCGATACCGCGGACGAGCACACCCACGTTGTCACCGGCACGAGCTTCGTCGAGCAATTTGCGGAACATTTCGATACCCGTAGCAACCGTCTTCTTGGTGGCCTTGATGCCGACGATCTCGACCTCTTCGTTCACCTTCAGGATGCCCTGCTCGACCTTACCGGTCACAACAGTTCCACGACCGGTGATCGAGAACACGTCCTCGATCGACATGAGGAACGGCTTGTCGGTGTCACGCTCTGGCTCGGCGACGTAGTCGTCAACCGCATCCATGAGTTCCATGATCTGCTCGGCAGCTGCCTCGTCGCCTTCGAGGGCTTTGAGTGCTGACCCGCGGATGACTGGAACGTCATCACCGGGGAAATCGTACTCGCTGAGGAGTTCACGAACTTCAAGCTCGACGAGCTCGAGCAGCTCTTCGTCGTCCACCATGTCGGTCTTGTTCAAGAACACGACAATGTGTGGCACGCCGACCTGACGGGCCAGCAGCACGTGCTCACGAGTCTGGGGCATGGGACCATCGGCCGCTGACACCACAAGGATGGCACCGTCGACCTGGGCCGCACCGGTGATCATGTTCTTGATGTAGTCAGCATGCCCTGGCATGTCGACGTGGGCGTAGTGACGATTCTTCGTCTCATACTCGACGTGGGAAATCGAGATCGTGATACCACGCTCTTTTTCTTCTGGCGCCTTGTCAATCTCGTCAAATGCGTATACCGGCGAACCAGGAATGCGATCGCCGAGCACCTTGGTGATGGCCGCAGTCAGCGTGGTTTTACCGTGGTCGATGTGACCCATCGTTCCTACGTTTACGTGCGGCTTTGTCCGCTCAAACTTACTCTTGGCCATGCCGATTCTCCTTGTTGCGTGGCTCTGACATTTCATTCGGAACGACTAGGCGTACTGTCAGCCGTCAGCTCTCCGCACCGTGGCGCAGACAGCTGATAGCTGAAAGCTGGTTTACACCTAGCTGTTTCCGTAGCGGCGGGCAGACTTGAACTGCCGACCTCTCGATTATGAGTCGAGCGCTCTTACCAACTGAGCTACGCCGCCTCGTGTTCGGCGCGAACACTGGTTCAACGTCGTGACACTGCTGGTTTGTCTGGCTTTCTCGCGAAAGCCAGAGCCTCCTTCCGGATTTGAACCGGAGACCTCATCCTTACCATGGATGCGCTCTACCAACTGAGCTAAGGAGGCGTAAGTTGTAGTCGATCCCGAGATAATCCCGTGATTCGTGCCGGGAGGAGGATTTGAACCTCCGAAGGCGTAGCCGGCAGATTTACAGTCTGCTCCCTTTGACCGCTCGGGCATCCCGGCAGACCGAGACTGCTCTCGGGCGAGGGCTAGATTAGCAATTCTGCGTCAGTGGCCTAATTGAGTCTAGAACCCTCACTCCATCTGGTCGTCGGGTTGGAGATTTTGGGCTCGAACGACGAGGAACAGGCCAGCGGCAAGAGCAGAAAGGGCGAACACGCCCGAGGCGATCGCCAGCGCAGGGAACTGTCCCCAGGCCAGTTGGGCGGCATAGCCGATGATGGCCGCCACTCCCCCCATGCCATAGCCGGTCCACCGCAAGACCTGAGCTTGGCGAAGCCCTGGAACCGAATGTCCTTCACCGATTTCAAGCAACGCCGACGTCCGGCGTCGTACGACGGACCCGAGCCACCAGGCTGAGGCACCCAGGTAGGCACCCACGAATCCGAGCCATTGAGT
>JAGXFS010000174.1 GCA_024637275.1 Acidimicrobiia bacterium | reverse complement strand
GTCATTCCGTAGCTGGGCGCTCCAGCGCTTGCTTGTCTAGAACGAGGACGATGCTCAGGCCACCAAGGCGTTACGAGACGGATCGAACCACCTGGCTATCCGCAATAGCGGATTAGGCAGACGGATCGTTGTTGCTCACCGAGCGGGAGAACTGCCACCGGCCAGGTCTCTAGGCCAGGGTTTCTTCGAGAGCGAGAATGACCGACTGCATGGCCCCCCGGTCGAACCGCGATATGGGGGTGCCCTGTTCGAGTTTCCGTTCCAGTTTTTCGATGAGAGCCATGAATCGCTCGCTTTTGTGGTGCAGCGGCGCCACGTGGTGGGCCAACTGGACGAGGCTGGTCAAAGTGGCTTGGTCGTCGACGGCGTAGGCGTCATAGACGGGAGCGGGGCCATCAGCGAGCGAGCCCAGCACCTCGGTCAGGTGGTTGGCCAGGCCAACCATCTTGGGGTAATCGAGTTTTTCGGCGGTGTCCCGGGGGCTGTGATAGTGGCGGTCTCGACCGATCGAATAGAACAAGAACGGGATGCCTACTTGCTCGAAGGCGTAATGATCTGACAGAGGAGGGATGATGTCGGCGTCGAGCCGTCGAGGGATGATCCGATCATCCTGATCGGCCAGGAAGTCGATGACTCCGCCCAATCCGGCCCGTTCGGCGCCCATCACGAACATGGAGCGACGGACCTCGTCGGGCATCGTGTCGGGTCCGAGGGCGTGGCCGACCAGGTCGAGGCAGATCATGGCGTCGAGACGGTTCAGGTCGATGGTCGGCCGGTCAACCCAATGCATCGACCCCATGTCTTCGGTGTAGAAGTAGGGCGGTTCTTCGGCGTCGAAGGAACAGATGAGCACGGTGCGGCCCAGGTCGTCGCGTTCGGTGAGTCGCTCGGCGACGTCGAGCAACACGGCCACGCCCGAAGCGTTGTCGTCTGCCCCGGGATGGATTTCACCGAAGTATTCGCCAAGGTGGTCGTAGTGGGCGGCGATCATCAGATATTGCTCGGCCCGGGGCCCGTGTCCGGGAATGGCTCCGAGCAGATTGGCGCCGCCGATCGATGCGACGGCATGTTCGTACCCGCCGTTGTCACCTGCCGGTTCCAACTGGAGGTCGGCGAATGCGGATCGAACGTATTGGCGAGCCAGCAGCCCACCTTCGGTTCCCGGGGCGCGTCCGGTCAACTCGTCCGAGGCGAGGTATTCAACTCGCCTGGCCATGAGGGCGGCCCGCTCGGTCACGTTAGCCATGTCATCTCCTTCGGTCGCCCCTCGCAAACCTTAAACAACGGCACTGACGGAATCGGCGAGATTCTCATTCCGGGATGTCGAGACCGAGCACCGTGAATGTCACGTCGCGCATCGCCAGCAGGTCATGACGGTTGTGGGTGAGGATGGCCTCCCAGCGCCGGACGGCTCCGGGGGTTATCGACTTGACTTCCCGGATGTATCGGATCGAATCACCGACGTCGTATGGTTCGGCTGGCCGCTCGTAGCCGATGAAGGCCTCGTAGCGGCGTAACGCGTTTCGATGCGCGTCGTCGCTCTGTGGACTGTCCGTGATGTTGCCGGCAGTTTCCTCCCGGCGGCGCCAACCTTTGGCGGTCTGGATGGCGTTGCGGTACCGGAACGCTCGCTCGCCGCTGATCCGTCTCATTATCTCCCAATCGTGCTGGGACCAGGAAATGAGGTGGCGCTGCTCGGCGTCGGATCGGTCGATCACCGAGGAGATCGCCGAGTCGATGGACAGGGCTGTACAGGTCGCGCCAGCCACCTCATCGACCTCTTGCATCTCGGGATCCATGACGAACTGCTCGATCACCCAGGGACCTGTCCCGTCGCGGCTCGCGTTGAAGAGAATCCCGAGCAAGACCGGGTCTCCATCCTTGCGACCTTCGAAGTCGACGTAGATCCCTGCTTTAGCCTGTGAAGGCCTTATGCGGTGAGTTGCCGTTCTGCGTGGGGAAGTTTGAGCTGGCATCGGCGGGCCTTTCGTTGGTGGCAGTCCAGCGGTTCTGGACCTTGCCAGCCCTACCTCTACACCTTTGCTGATGAAGCCGTCAAGACCCCGCCCGCCGTTCCCCAACCCCTACGGGGTTTGGGAAAAAACTTGAGATACTTCGAAGCGCCTGGTTCTTGCACGTCGACCGGACCGTTGATTCGTTCACTCTCAGCGTTCGGCCGCGGACCGCGGACTCCAGGGCTTGAAAACTCATTGTGTCATACGATTGCAGTCCGCTTCGGCGTTTCTGGGGCTCGGTCTCCGTTTGGATTACTCGTCGTCACCGTCCCGAGCCGCGCTCGGAGTGGGTACAGTAATTGCGAGAGAGGAGTGCTGATGGTGGGTCAGGACCAGCGTTTCGGCCGCGGGGCCGATGTTGGGAGTGTCCGCGCCCCATTCCAGGTAACACCGCTCCAGCGCAGCACCGCAGCAGACCCAGGGTGTCAGCGTGTCTGGTGATTCGCTCGACAACGATGGACTCGATGCAGGTGCACGGATGCGAATTGCCGTCGACGCTTGGAAGAAGCAGCTTATCGACACGGGTGGTCGAAACCGCTTGCTCTATTATCGCCCGCTCCGAGCCGGAACGGCTGATCTGACGCCTAAAGATGGCTCGATTTCGGGGACCGAGGTACTTCGCGTCGTGTCGGGCGCGAAGACCAAGGTCTCAAGCATCTGTCTGGACGACGGCTCGATGGAAGATCTGCGAAGGAGATGCCGAGCCATCTACCGAAAAGCGCAGGAAAACCTTGAGGAGAAGGGGCTCGATACCCTGATTCTGGGGGTTGGTCTCGCGTCTTGGGACAGCGAGAAATCGCCGGCGTCGCCAGTGATCCTGGTTCCTGTTGAGTTGATACCGGTTGGAGCTGGATTTGCCGATTTTTCGCTCGAAGTGTCCGGCGACATCGTGTTGAACCCGACGATGGTGCATTTTCTCACTGAACAATTCGGCATCTCGGAACCCGACTTCGATATTGACACGGAGCAGCTCAGCACGCATGGCGGCGTCCAATCGGTGTTGTCGGAGGTCGCCCGTTCTCTCTCGGCGGTCCCCGGATTCCGCATCGAAGAGCGGTTTGTGTTGGGCAACTTCACGTACACATCAATGCCGATGGTCGTCGATCTTGAGCAATCCATCGATCTACTTGCGGGCCACGTCATCGTGGGTGCAATAGCGGGGGATCCCAAAGCAGCTGCGAGTTTGCGAGGGATGATCAGCGACGCCGCAATCGCTGATCCGGATCGGATTGCACCAAGAGACGAGTTTCTCGTCCTAGACGCCGACGCCAGCCAGAATTGGGCTATCAATGCGGCGGTAGATGGACAGCCGATAGTCATCGAAGGTCCGCCAGGTACGGGAAAATCCCAAACTATTGCAAACTTGATAGCCACTCTCGTTGCCCGTCAGAAGCGCGTGCTGTTCGTCGCCGAGAAGCGAGCTGCGATTGAGGCCGTAACTAAGCGCCTCAATAGCGTGGGCCTTGGTGATATCTTTTTTGACTTGCATGGCGGAGTCCAGAGCAAGCGAACCCTCGCTCAGTCGTTGGCTCAATCCCTTGATGCCGTGGGAAGTATCGGGATTCCATTGACCGCCGATTTGGAGCGCGAACTAACTCAGCGCAGAACCCAGCTCAACACACACGACCTGGAGATGCATAAGGAGCGGAGTCCATGGCGAGTGTCTGTCTGGGAGCTGCAGCGCGATCTAGTGGCCCTTGTCAGAGACGGTGATGCGCCAGTCCGTCTGACCGGGGCAGGTCTGGCGGGACTGGATCCAGAGCGACGCGCCGAGGTTGCGGAACTCCTGCGCGAATGGGTTGCCCTGGGCGGCAACACGACCGACGACGAGCGATGGAAACAGGAGGCGATCGCCAGCTCATTGATAGTCGATTCAGCTCTCGGATTGGTAACGAAGATTTCGCACGAGCTTTTGCCTGATGCAATCGACTCAGTTGAAATGGTTGCTCGCGATGTGGGCCTTCCGCTGGCTGGGAATATGAGCGAGTGGGCTGAGGCTTTGACCTTGGTTGACTCGGTTTCGGACACGCGAAGCCGGTTCAGCCCTGAGGTCTTCGCTAGCGCCGGTCCATTAGTTGAAACGCTATCGCCGGCGCGCCATCGGTGGAGTCGATGGAAGGCTGCAATGGCGAACGGCGATTATCGAAGTGCGATTGCTGATGCACGCGAACTCCTCGCGGACGGATCGAAGCCCAATGCAACCGAGTTGCTCACGTTGATTGAGTTGGCATCCGAACAACAGCGGCTCTGGTCTGAACTCACCGATTCGCGCACCCCTCCGAAAGGCACCAATACGGCCGTGGCGGGTGGGAGCCTTACCGCACTTGGGGCGGCGGTCGAGGAGTTGAAGCCGTACGTTCGAATCGATGGTTTTGGCGAATCGACTCTCGATGTCCTTGCAAGCCAGGCCGAGATGCTGGCGGCGGACTCCCTCGCCCTACGCCGTATGCCTCGCCGAAATGAGATAGTTGAGACCCTCAGACGTTTCGGCTTAACAAGCCTGTTGAAACCAGTTGTCGGCCTCGATGCCGAGGCCTCCGTTGGAATGTTTGATCTCGCTTGGAGGCAGTCCGCGTATGAGCAATTGCTGAGTTCCGTGCCTTACTTGGCCACGTTTGCTGGTGAAGTACAACATCAGCATGTCAAGGATTTTCTGGCTCGAGAAGCCGAGCACTTCGCCGTCGCTCCCCACCGAGTTCTTCGCGCTGCAGCGGAGCTTGCCGTCCGAGAACAAAACGAACACCCAGACGAGGCTCAGCTGGTGAGGTCCCAAGCGGGCAGGCGGAGGCGCCATCTTCCGCTTCGCGCTCTCCTTGAACAGGCCCCCAACGTCTTGACATCTCTGCGGCCGTGCTGGGCTATGTCCCCGATTTTGGTTGCTCAGTTGCTACCGAGGTCAAGTGACCATTTTGACGTAGTGATTTTCGATGAGGCTTCCCAAATAACTCCGGCGCACGCAATCAGCGCGCTGAGCCGTGCGAAGACGGCTGTGGTCGCTGGCGATCGACGCCAACTACCCCCGACGTCCTTTTTTGGAGTTTCGGAAGCAGATACGGACATAGAGGATGCAGATGACACTGCTTTGACATCTTCCGATTTCGAGTCGGTTATGGATGTCATGGCCGCGATTCTTCGTTCGTTCACTTTGACCTGGCACTACAGGTCTCGGGATGAACGCTTGATCTCGTTCTCCAATAGCCACATCTACGAGAACATGCTGACCACGTTCCCGGGCCCCGACACGGAGCCTCCGGTTAGTTTCGTGGAAGTACCGCACCGCTCCCGGCCCGGCCAGTCGACAAGAAGTAACCCAGACGAAGTGGCGCGCGTCGCCGATCTCGTCTTGAGTCACGCTCGTGATTGGCCTGAGGAGTCACTGGGTGTTATCGCCATGGGAATAGTCCACGCAAACAACATTGATGATGAGGTCCGACGGCGACTGTCGATGGAGAAGGATCCAGCGCTGCTGTCATTCTTTGATGAGAGTCTTGAAGAGCGGTTCTTCGTCAAGAACTTGGAGCGCGTCCAGGGCGACGAGCGCGAGGCCATCATCTTGAGTGTCGGCTACGGAAAAGATGAGAATGGCCGCCTGTTGTACCGCTTCGGACCGATAAACGGTGAGGCTGGCGAACGGCGCCTCAATGTGGCAGTTTCCCGCGCCCGTGCCCGAATGACGCTGGTGGCCTCTTTCGGCTCCGGGGACTTAGATCCGAATCGCTCGACGAGCGCTGGGGTGAAATTCCTTCGCCATTACTTGCAGTTCGCTGAAAGTGGTGGCTTAAATCTCGGTGACGGTCCGCGAAAGAACTATCAGCTGAACCCGTTCGAATTTGATGTGCTGAACCATCTCAAAGCTGAAGGTCTAGATGTCACCCCCCAGTATGGAGTCGGAAGTTACAGCATTGATTTTGCGGTGGCACATCCCGATCAGCCGGGCCGGATGATATTGGCCGTCGAGGCGGACGGAGCTTCATACCATTCATCAAATACGGCCCGTGACAGAGATCGTCTTCGCCAGCAGGTTCTGGAGGCGAAAGGCTGGCGTTTCCACCGGATATGGTCGACAGACTGGTTTCGCGATCCTGCCACCGAGGTTGATCGAGTGCTTGCTGCCTACCGAGACGTACTCGAGGGGCCGCCGAGAATTCCGGCGTCCACCGTTCGCTCCGCTGTTGCTGTAACTGCCGGATTAGCGCGTACGGGTGCTCGGCCGAGGATTGTTCGTGGTCAGTCGATCTCTGAGTACTCGCAGCGAGAGCTTGTGGCGCTGGCCCAATGGATCAATTCCGACGGGCTGCTGCGGACAGAGGCTCAACTGTTTGAGGCAATGAAGAATGAGCTTGGCTTTCTGCGCCGCGG
>JAGXFS010000173.1 GCA_024637275.1 Acidimicrobiia bacterium | reverse complement strand
TTCGGGTGGCTACTCGCCTCAGTCGACTACTTCACTCGGGGTAGCGGAGGCCAAATGGATCGGCCCGATCGGTTCGGCTCGGTGGGCGGTACAGTTACGCCAACACTTACACCCCGAAAGGTATGGACATGGCTCTTGATTCCACGGCGTCGACACATTGGGAGGGCGACCTTATGACGGGCGCCGGGATCACTACCTTGAGCTCGGGAGCCGCAGCACCGATGCCGGTCGACTGGAAAGCACGGTCTGAGGCGCACGGTGGAAAGACCAGCCCCGAGGAGTTGATCGCCGCTGCCCACGCCTCGTGCTTCTCGATGGCTCTCTCAAACGCTCTTGGCAAAGCCGGCATGCCCCCGACGTTTCTCGATGTGCAAGCCACCGCCACTTTCGTACCTGGCCAAGGCATCACCGGCATGGCGCTCGTCCTAACCGCCAGTGTCCCTGGTCTCGATCATGCCGGCCTTCTCGAAGCCGCCGAAGGCGCCAAAGCCGGATGCCCGGTGTCCCAGGCGCTCGCAGGAAACGTTCCGATCACACTCGAGGTCCACGAGGCCTAACCAGCCGCTAATCGATCCGGATAACCCGGTCGATGATTTGACTGCTCGCCTCTGACGGCGTGATACGTCGATCGGACAGCGCTGCGACGACGTCAGCACCTTGCTCGGAGGCGAGTTCGTTGTCGAGCGCGTCCAGCAATGCGTCTGATACCCGCGAGCGGAGTTCGGCTAGCTGTCGTTTGGCCCGTCGGGTGTCAATCTGATTGGTTGCCACAAGATGTTCGCCGTGTTCGACGATGGCCGACCAGAGTTCTGCTGCTCCAGATCCTTCAAGGGAGTTGGCCATGATGATCGGGGGGCGCCGACCGGTCGAATCTTCTTGGCCGGTCATATGGCTCAGGTCGAGCATGAGCTCAAGGTCGCGTCGAGCGTCGTTGGATCCAGGAAGATCCGACTTGTTGACAACAAAGATGTCGGCAACTTCGAGCAAGCCGGCTTTGTTGGCCTGGACTGCGTCCCCCGTTCCGGGATTCGCCACGACGATGGTCGTGTCGGCTGAGGCGGTTACGTCGACTTCAACCTGGCCGACGCCGACCGTTTCGATGATTACCGGGTTGAAACCAACCGCGTCGAGGACGCGAACCGCCCCGGGGACGGCGAGTGCGAGGCCGCCGCTGTGGCCCCGCGTGGCAATCGATCGAATGAAGGTGGCGGTGTCGGTGGCGTCAATCCGTACCCGGTCGCCAAGGATGGCACCGCCCGTGAGCGGAGACGAGGGATCGACGGCGATCACGGCCGGGCGAAAGCCGGCGGCGACGATCACCTTCAGGAGTTGGCTGAGGAGCGAAGACTTACCCGACCCGGGCGGGCCGGTGATGCCGATCACCATGGCGTCGCCCGACTTTTCGTGAGTCAGGGCGCTGACGGCGTCTGCGGCTTCTCCACCCTGTTCGACCAGAGAAAGCAGGCGGCCGATGGCGTGCCGCTGACCGGTGATCGCCGCGTCGAACAGTTCGACCGGGGTTTGGGAGTCGCGCTTCACGAGCGGGAGGTTACGGCCTCGCGGACGGAACGGACGACATCTTCGGCCGACGTGCCTGGCCCGAGGATGACAGCAACTCCCGATTCCATGAGCGCAGCGATATCTTGATCGGGTACGACCCCGCCCAGAATCACCGGAACGTCGAGACCGGCCGATCGCAGCGACTCCACCATTTTGGGAGCCAGCGTGAGGTGTTGGGCATTATGCATCGACAGCCCGACAGCGTCGGCGTCTTCCTGTTCGACAACGGCCACCACGTTCTCCGTGGTCTGGCGCAGGCCCAGATAAATGACTTCACAGCCCGCGTCGCGCAGAATGCGCGCAACCATACGCAGGCCACGGTCATGGCCATCAAAACCGATCTTGGCCAATACGATTCGTATCGGAGTGTCGGTCACATCACTGCCGTTTCTACGTAGGTGCCAAAAACGGTTTCCAATGCGGCGACTATTTCGCCCTCGGTGGCTAGTGCTTGGACCGCTTTGATCGTGGCCGGGATGGTGTTGATAGTCGGGTCGGCCGCATCGATGACCAACTGATCGAGCGAGCTTCTCACGATGGAATCGTCCCGGGATTGCTTGACGGCATTGAGCCGCTTGAGTTGGTTGGCTTCGACCTGAGGGTTAATTCGCAGCAGGTTGCGGTCTCCCGGATGGTCTCCGTCGGTGAACTCGTTGACGCCGACCACGATGCGCCGTCCGGCGTTGACGGCTCGTTCGAAACGATAACCGGAGTCGGCTATCGCCCCAACGAAGTAGCCGTTGTCGATGCCGGCGTACACCCCTTCGAGAATCGATCCACCGCCGAGCTCGTCGAGATGGCTAAAGATCTCTTCCGCCCGCCGCTCGATTTCGTCAGTCATCCATTCGACGTACGCCGAGCCGCCCAACGGGTCGGCCACGTTTGCCACGCCGGTCTCGTGCGCAATGATCTGTTGGGTCCGGAGTGCGATCCGGGCGGCGTCTTCGGTGGGAAGCGCCATCGCTTCGTCGAAGCTGTCTGTGTGCAGGCTTTGCGATCCGCCGAGCACGCCGGCCAGTGCCTGGAGCGCCACCCGCGCCACGTTGATCTCCGGTTGTTGGGCGGTCAGAGAGACTCCGGCAGTCTGGGTGTGGAACCGGCACAACATGCTGCGCTCATCTTTGGCACCGTATCGCTCCTTCATCCAGGTAGCCCAAATACGACGAGCGGCCCGGAATTTGCCGATCTCTTCGAAGAAGTCGCTGTGACTGTTGAAGAAGAAGCTCAGACGTGGGGCGAAGTCGTCGACGTCCATGCCAGCCGCCATCGCCGCCTCGACGTAGGCAAAGCCATTGGCAAGAGTAAACGCGAGTTCCTGGGCTGCGTTGCTACCGGCCTCGCGAATGTGATAGCCCGACACTGAAACGGGATGCCAGCGCGGCATTTCAGCAGCCGTGAACTGGATGAGGTCGGTGATGAGGCGCATCGACGGACGAGGCGGGAAGATGTATTCCTTCTGGGCCTGATATTCCTTGAGGATGTCGTTCTGGATCGTGCCACTCAGCGAAGCCCGATCAACTGAGTTCTCCTCCGCCAGGGCGATATACATAGCCATGATGATGTGGGCCGGTCCGTTGATCGTCATGGAGGTCGACACGGATCCAAGGTCGATGTCTGCAAACAAGTCGCGCATGTCCACCAGGGTGTCGATGGCCACTCCGGCTCGTCCTACCTCGCCGAGTGCCCACTCGTGATCCGAGTCCCGGCCCATAAGCGTCGGCATATCAAACGCCGTCGAGAGCCCGGTTCCGCCATTGCGGAGTATTTCCTTGAAACGACCGTTGGTGTCTTCTGCGGTGCCGAATCCGGCGAACATCCGCATCGTCCACAGTCGCGACCGGTACATCGACGGACGAATCCCTCTGGTAAACGGATACTGGCCGGGGTAGGGGCCGTCTCCGTAGATGGGATCGACGGGGATGCCGGACATTGTCTCAAAATCGACGTCGCGCAGGGGAGTGCGGTCGTAGGCATCTTGCCAGGCCTGACGGCCGTTTTCGGCTTCTGCATCGTTGGCCATGATCACTTTCCTTAACCGGCGACTACCAGAATGGTTGGACATCCAACTATTGCACTCCCTATAGTAATAGGTGATGGACGATCATGTCGACCTGATACAAGAGGCGAAGCGCAATTGGGATGCGCGTGGCTGGGGTGCGTCGACAGCGATGGCGGCTGCGACGTCTATAACCCGGGCGCATCAGATAATTCTCGCCAGGGTCAACGAGGCATTGGCGCCTCACGGACTCACCTTCTCCCGCTATGAAGCGCTGGTGCTGATCAGCTTTACGAGGCGCGGTTCGCTCCCCATGGGCAAGATTGGGGAACGCCTACAGGTCCATCCCACCTCTGTGACCAATGCCATCGATCGACTCGAGGCGGCCGGGTATGTGAGAAGGCTGGCCCATCCGACCGACCGACGAACGACACTCGCCGAGATCACCGAGGCGGGGCGGGCGACGGTCGAACTCGCCACCAAGGATCTTGAAGTGATCCGGTACGGGCTCGATGCGGTTGATTCAGAAACCACCGTCGGCATTGTCGACCTGTTGACCGAATTGCGGCATTCAGCGGGCGATTTCTAGCCGGCGGGAATCATTTAGTAACCCGAGATGGTTGTAGGATGCAACTAAACGGAGGTATACATGTCTGATGATCCAGTAATCGAGGTCGTTGACCTTGGTATGCCGTGGACTGGCATTGATCCGTTTATCTTCACCGTCCACCATCTTGATAACTACCCGGCGGGCAATGATGTGCTCGGCCCGGTTGAAAGTCTTCAGGGCCGCAACATCGGTTCGGACTTCTCGTACAAAGACGGATGGAGCATGTATCACGGCGATGCCGTCCCGGGCTTCCCCCAACACCCGCATCGCGGTTTTGAAACGGTGACGGTCGTGCGACAAGGGTATGTCGATCATTCTGATTCGCTCGGAGCCACCGCCCGGTTTGGCGGCGGCGACGCCCAGTGGCTAACCACCGGGTCCGGCATCATGCACGCCGAGATGTTTCCGCTGCTTGACGAAGACTCGCCGAATCCACTCGAGCTGTTCCAGATTTGGCTCAATCTTCCACCACGATCAAAGATGGTGCCCGCCCATTTCGCCATTCTTTGGGACGAGGACATCCCGACCGTTGAGGTTTCGCCGGGGGTGTGGGTCGACGTCATTGCTGGCGAAGTTGACGGACACACAGCTCCTGCCCCACCGCCCGACTCATGGGCTGCGGACCCGGCCAACGACCTGGGAATCTGGATCATCCAGATGGCGGCCGGATCGTCGTGGGAGTTGCCGGCTGCCCGATCCGGCTCGAACCGGATGCTGCACTGTTTTGAGGGCGACGACGTCCAGATCGGTTCCGCCACTCTGGCCAAATCGGTTGGGGTCCAGCTGGACGCGGCTCTCCCGGCGGCGATCGCCAACCGCGGTGGTCCTGCCCAGTTCTTGCTGCTGCAGGGCCAGCCGATCGGGGCACCCGTTTTCCAGCTTGGACCGTTTGTCATGAATACACCCGAGGAGCTTCAGCAAGCCCTCGACGACTATCGCCGGACCCAGTTCGGGGGCTGGCCGTGGTCTTCGCGCAGTCATGTCCACGCTCGCTCGGAGGGAAGATTCGCCTTGCATGTTGACGGGAAGATTGAACACCGCGAAATGCAGCGCCGGTAAACGAATGCAGGGCTAGGGCGCGACCGCCGGCTCGACGACTGCCTCGGTCTTTTCGGAGCGAAGAAAGAGGAAGAAGCTCCAGGTCGACACGGCGCCGAGGAGATGCCAGATGGCATGCGGTTGCAGGAGCGAATCCGGGTTGCACGCAGGGTGTTCGTTGGTTCCCGTCAGCCAGATCATGTAGGCGAGCACAAAGGCCGCTGATCCCACCCAGTACCAGGGGATGTACTTACGTCGTCCGCTCGGCGGATGGGCTGCCATGAGTCCCGGCAGCCAGAAGAATACGATCCACCAGTGGCTGGCCAGGTCAGCGGCAATGACTGCCGGAGTTACCCCGAATATCGCACCCACCCCGAAACCGACAAACCCGGACGCCCACCGCATCGTTGGTGAGTGGAAGCGATAGAGGACCTCGGAGATGATCCACATAGCGATGCTCACGCCGAACAGGTCGAGGCCGATGCCGAGGTCGCTGCCGGCGAACCAGTAGCCAACCGCATATGCCGTGAGTAGGCCGCCGTACGTTGCGAACAGGCGTCGCTGAGGCCAGCGCCCCATGATCGAAACGTTCAGGAGCCACGGCACGAGGATGTAGGCAACCATCGAGACGTTGTCGAGCCAGGCGCCGAACCGAGTGTGGGTTCCGTGCATCGCCATGGAACCCGGACCCAGGAAGAGCGCGGCCCCTGCGTACAGCAGAGCCAGGGGAGAGTGCCCGATGAAGCGGTTTGTGGCTGGACGTTCCGTGGCCCGGTCTCTGCCAAGGACGTACAGCATGGCGAGGCCTGAGATAACAAATCCGAGGTTTCCCAGGGTGTTGACGGGTTCGCGCAGGAGTCCTGACCCAACGCGCTCACACCAACGCGAAACTTCCCCGATGGCGCTTTCGTTGGCTGCCGGATTGCCCCATCCATCGAGGCGAGACAGGGTGGCTGCCACGGCGAGGACCCCAAGGAAGCCCAAGCCGGCTTTGAGGGGTGTGAAGGGTTTCAGCACAAGCTGACGCTAGTCGCGCTCATTCAGGGTCGAAGTGGCCGGTGGCCGGCAGCTAACCGACGAGGTCGGTATGACCATTTGCTGGCGCGTCCATGTCGGCTGGGCCGATTACCGGGATGGCTTCGCGCAAATCGATCTCGATGGGCAGACCGTGCGCCCGCTCGGCAGCCGTGATCACGTCGATGATTTCATCCCCAATGAGCTCGTTGCGCTCGAGAAGCGCATCAGCCAGGGCTCGTATGACGTGGCGATGTTGACCGAGCAGCTGATCGACTCGCTCCTTGTTCGTCGTCAGGATGGTTTCTACCTGGGTACGGGCGCGAGAGTCCGAAAGAACCTTGGCGGCGAGGTTGCCGCCTAACACTCCGGCATCGAGTGCCCGGAACGAAACCAATGAGTCGCCCATTCCGAGCGATCCGACCATCTCGACTGCCGCGTTGGTCGCGGCCGCCAGGTCGCCACCTGGACCGGTACCTGATTCACCAAAGAACAGTTCCTCAGCGACCATGCCGCCGAGGGCGATCTGGATGAGTGCGACCAGTTCGCTGCGTCGCTGGGTGTGGCGCTCTTCCTGCATGCGGTGGGCGAGAAAGCCCAAAGCCTCACGCCGTTTGATGATCGACAGCATCTCAAGCCGGCGACCTTTTCCGACGAGATAAGCCACAGTGGCGTGTCCGGCTTCGTGAATGGCGATGGAATCGCGTTCGTGCTCTGGGGAATCGACGGGTTCGGCCAGGCCGAGTTCGGTATCAGTCCGGGCTTGCCAGACATCGTCCAAGTTGAGCGCCTGGCGTTTGTCGCGCAAGGCGATCAGCAGCGCTTCGTCGAAAAGACGTTCGAGCGACGCCGGTGTGTAGCCGAGGGTCGCCGAGGCAATGTCGACCCGGGCGGATTCTTCATCGAGCTCTGCGTCATGAGCCTTCATGGCGAGAAAGAAATCGATGAGCTCGCGCCGCGCCGATGCACCAGGGATACCGAAGTGCAGCTGCCGATCGAACCTTCCCGGGCGGAGCAACGCCGTATCCAGCGAAGCTGCCCGGTTGGTGGCGGCAACCAGCAGCACGTTGTTGTATGGGGTCGCCTTGGTGTGGAAATGGCGGTCAGCCGGTAGGAACTTGTTCGCCCGGCTGACGGTCCAATTACGAAAGCGCTCACGACCTGCCGGCTGGTCGAACGACTGCATCTGAATCAGTAATTCGTTGACAACGCCACCGGTGCCCGAAGACATCGATCGGTTGACGTTCATATCGGAATACGACTCCGAGGTCTCCGACCGTCGCATGCCAATGGCGTCGATCTCTTCGATGAATCCAATGACGCCGCCCTCTTCACGTGCCACCTTCCGCAGCGCCTTGAAGTAGGCCCTGATCTTGCGCGCGGTCATGCCGTACCACATGCTCTGGAACGCAGTCGACGAAACAAACAGGAACGGCACGCCGGCTTCCTTGGCCATCGCCTTGGCGAGATGGGTCTTTCCGGTGCCTGGCGGACCCTCGAAGAGGATTCCCCGGCGCGGGGTGCCACCCATCTGGTTGCGGAACTGCTCGTGGTCGGTGAGAACGGTGAGCGTGTGCTTCACATCTTCAACGATGCGGCTCATCCCTTGCACCTGGTCAAAGCCGATGTCGATCTGCTCGGGGAGAAACATGATGTGCGGCGACCGGGAGTTGGTGAGCATCGGTCCAACCATCACAATCGCCAGTAGCAAGATGATTGCCAGGCCGGGGAGCCAGAACATGGCTTCGTCGGGGAGGCTGATCTCGGGGAGGAGTGGTCGGTCGGTAGCGACCCGCCACCACAGGTAGGACGCCGGGATGGCCAGCCATCCTGACAGTTTTAACAGGCGGCGTTGCCGCTGTTCTTCTCGGTGCTCCCTAACGCCCATGCCACTCTCCGTGGTTCAATGATTTGACACTAGGCGCTAAGGAGGCCCATGGCCAGGGAAACTTTTCGATAGGTAACTAGCTGTCGAGACTGCTCGGAGCCCAGCGACAACACAGAGAGTGTTTATAAGTTCGCGGGGTGCGGTGCTGATCAGCGTTGAGGGGGCGTCAGTCAGCCCTGTGTCGGGTCGCCCAGATGGATGCGAATAGGACGAACGCAACGATGTTGCCCATGACGGCGATTTTGGTCACGTCGATGGCCGGTTCCCAGGTGACCTTGCCTTCGGAGATCACGTAGCAGCCAACCGGACGGGCTCGCATGGCAAAACCCATACCTTCGCCGCTGCCGCTGTCGTCGTTGGCAGTTCCGCCTCCGCCTCCGCCACCACCGCCACCACGGACCTCGACGACCGGGACGACGGTGGTGCCGTCTCGCTCGATTGGTTCCCCAACAACCTGGCGGACCGTCATGAGGTCCTTTGCTTCTGCGACCAGCTGTTGGATGCCCTGGGGTGTGAATGTGGTTTGGTCGGCCATATAACCTCCTTGGCTATTGCCTTCAATCGTACGTCGCTGGCACCGGTGACGGGCCCGGCCCGAACCGTCTTCGGCCGATCTCTGTGATTATTCCGTTCCGAACGATGCATCGGTTCCTGGCATTCGGCTA
>JAGXFS010000172.1 GCA_024637275.1 Acidimicrobiia bacterium | reverse complement strand
TCGTAGCCGACCGGTGCCCTGGTGATCATGATGCCGAAGAGGAACAGCACGAGCACGGCGCCGATGTTCACCAGAACGACCACCCAGGCGATGAACTCGGCTGAAAGGACGAGGAAGAGTCCGGCGGTGCCCCCCAATGCCCCGACGAGGCCGAGGGCAGCGTGAATCAGGTTCTTCGAGGTGACGACCAGGAAACCCGACACGGCAATTACCAGGCCGAGAAGCGACGCCACCCAGGTCACCGGTTCCGTGAAATCCATCATCTAGGACTCCAACGGCGGATTAGCCGGGACGGTAACGAGCCAGTCCTGGAGTCGGTCTTTGTCGTGGAGCATGGCGCCCATGTTGTACTCCGAGTACTCGTATTCGGGGGTCCAGAACAAGGCATCAAACGGGCAAACTTCAACACAGATACCGCAGTACATACAAAGCGCATAGTCAATGTCGAACCGGTCAAGTTCGGCTCGTGCCCGGGGACGGCCGCCGGGCTTGGATGGTGGCTTTTCCTCTTTGTGAGCTTCGATGTAAATACACCAGTCGGGGCATGACCGGGCGCACAGCATGCACGACGTGCAGGCTTCCTGATCGAGGGCAATGACGCCACGCGCTCTGGGGACAGGATCTTCTTTGTAGCGGGGGTAGTTAACGGTGGCCAACGAGTCATCGAACCCGAGGATCCACGAGCTGCTCGGTGTCCGGACCGATGAGATCAACGTTTTGATCATCGTGACGAACGTAACCCGCAGGCCGGCAACAAGGCCGCTTCCCAGCAGTTTCGGCTTGGCCATGGCTACATCACCACCTTGAATATGGCTGTCGCGACGATGTTGGCAAGTCCCAGCGGTACGAGAACCTTCCAGGCGACGCTTTGCAGTTGGTCCTCACGAAATCGAGGGAACGTCCACCTGAACCAGATCATCAGGAACGCCAGAACCGAAATCTTGGTGACGAGGTAGACCGGCCCGAGCCATGGGACCGTATCGACGAAGGGTCCGAGGTAGCCGCCGAGGAAGAGGGTGGCGGCGATCGCCGACATCGTGAACATGTTGGCGAACTCAGCGAGGAAGAAGAACAGGAACCGGAACCCCGTGTATTCGGTGAGGTAACCAGTGACGAGCTCGGATTCGGCGATGGGCATGTCGAACGGGATACGGCTCATTTCGGCAAGGGCCGAGATGAAGAAGATGACAAAGCCAACAAACTGAAGGATGAAATACGGTGAGATGAAGTTGGCGATCGGCTGGCCACCGAACCCCGACCAACCGAACAGCGCGAAGTCGGCCTGGGCTTGCACGATCCCACTGAGCGACATGGTGCCGGCCATGATCACGACCCCAATGACCGCCAGGACCATCGGGAGTTCGTAGGCAATGAGCTGACCGGCCGCCCGCAGACCACCCATCAGGGAGTATTTGTTGGCCGATGACCACCCGGCCATCAAAATGCCGACGGTGCTCAGCGAGGAGATCGCGAGTACATAGAAGATCCCGATGTCGAGGTTGGCGACCGCTCCCCCATCCCAGAATGGGATGACGACGAACAGTCCGACTGTCGAAACCATGACCAGTGCCGGGGCCCAGCGGAAAACCGGTCGGTCGGCGTCGGCAGGAATGATGTCTTCCTTTTGAATGAACTTCATGCCGTCCGCGAGTAGCTGAGCCCAGCCCCATCGACCACCCGCAAAGTACGGTCCGACCCGGTTCTGCATCTTGGCCGACAGCTTCAGTTCGGCGAACCCAATCGCCAGTCCCGACACCGGAATCAACGTAACGATCGCCACCAACTTGACCGCAGTCAGCGCCCAGAAGTTCCCCTGAAAGAATTCCACCAACGTATCAATCACGCGGCAACCATCACAAGTGCGCGGCGGGCCAGCGTATTCCGAATTGACGCTACCTGCAGGTCGATTGCATCGACCTGCCCACAGTTCGCCAAAGGCGAACTGTTTACGGGACCAAAGGTCCCGCACCGATGGAAAATCGTTGCACGACGTGGGAGCGCAGTTCGCTCGTAGCGAACTGCAAACCGATGAAGACAAATTTCATTTGGCTTCATCGGTCAACGTCCCCTAATACAAAGTCGAAGCTCCCCATGATTGCGATGATGTCGGGGACGAGGACACCTTCGAGCAGTATGGGGATGACTGAGATATTTGAGTACGAGGCGGAGCGAATCTTGAGTCGGTACGGTCCCTGGCCACCGTCGGAGACGATGTAATAACCCATCTCTCCTTTGGGGTTCTCAGCCCGAACGTACACTTCACCCTTGGGCACCTTGATGATCTTGGGGACCTTGGCCTGGAGTGGTCCCGACGGAATCTGATCAACGGCTTGCTGGATGATGTAGGCAGATTGACGAATCTCTTCGAGGCGTACCAGCCAGCGGTCCAGTGAGTCACCGACCGTTCCAGTCGCGACTTCGAACTGAACTTTGTCGTACGGCAAGTAGTCCGTGTGCTTACGCAGGTCGAAGGCCACCCCTGAGGCCCGTAGGTTCGGTCCGGACACCCCAAAGTCGGCGGCGAGTTCCGGCGAGAGAATCCCCACGCCCTTGCAACGGGCCAGGAAGATCTCATTGCCGGTGACCAGTTCGTCGAACTCAACGCAGGTCTTGAGCAGGCTGTCCATCGCATCGCGAGCTCCCTGGAGGAACCCGCGGGGCAAGTCCTGAACGGCCTTCTTCTGGGTCGGTCCGGCTCCGGCATTTGGTTGGACGCCACCGATCCGGTTGAAGTTGGGATGGAAGCGTCCACCGGTCACCGACTCGATGAGGTCGAGGACTCGCTCACGCTCGCGAAGGGCGAACATCAGCGGGGTCGTGGCTCCGAGTTCAAGCGGGTAGGAAGCCATGAACATGAGATGGCTGGAAATACGGGCCATCTCGGTGAGAATCATCCGGATGTACCTGGCGCGCTCGGGAACTTCGATTTCCATGAGTTTTTCGGCGGCCGCCATGAACGGAACTTCGTTGGCAAATCCCGAGACCCAGTCAATACGGTTGACCAGCGCGGTGATCTGCGGGTAGGTGCGGACTTCGGCGATCTTCTCGTAGCCACGGTGCATGTAGCCGATGACCGGCGTGACATCGGAGACCCGCTCGCCGTCGACTTTGGCAACGATCCTGAGCACACCGTGGGTGGACGGGTGCTGCGGGCCGATGTTCAGCGTCATGTCGGGCGTCTGCAATTCGACGGCCACGCTGACTTCGGAGAAGTGTTTGAGGGCTTCTTGTTCGATCGTCATTTGCCAGGGTTTTCTGTGCTGACGCCCGATGGCATGGTCTCGGCTGCAGGATCTTGCGTCGCGTCTTCGTCCGTCTCCGGCATGCCTTCGACGTCGACCTTGCCGGGCCACGGCTTCACTTCGCGGCTCAACAATGGGAACGACTTGCGGAGCGGGTGTCCTTCGAATTCGCTTGGTAGGTAAAGCTTTTCAAGGTTGGGATGGCCAATGAAATCAATGGCGAACATCTCTGCCGCTTCCCGCTCGTGCCAGTTGGCACCCCCATAGATCCCCGTCAGCGTGGCGAGAGCGGCTCCGTTGACTGGAAGCGACGTCGAAAAGTGAACCAGGCGGCCTTCGATCAGATCGCCGACGGCCGCCAACACTTCCAGGCGCTCGTCGACCGGTTCAGTTGGCGCATCGCCGACCTCGACGTCGTTCGACCAGTGGATGGCACTGAGAAACGAAAAGAAGATGAGACCGAGTTCGTTCTTGGCGGTGCGCAGAGAACTCGTCCACTTGTCGGTGGCCACGAGCACTTTGACCGTGTCGAAGTTCGTCGACCAGCTCAGCGCACCAACCGACTTCGCAACCGATTCGGCATACGAGTCCAGAGCGCTAGGCCCGGTCGGTTCCTCAGTTGCGGTGGTATCAGACGGGCTCGCGGTCACGTTCCATCCACTTTTCTCGCATGTCTTCTGCCTGAATCTTCTTCTGCAACATCACGATGCCGTCCATAAGTGCCTCGGGGCGGGGCGGGCATCCGGGAACATAGACGTCCACGGGGATGATCTGGTCGACGCCCTTCGTGACCGAATAGGAGTCCCAATACGGACCACCACAGTTCGCACAAGACCCCATCGAGATCACGTATTTAGGGTCTGGCATCTGGTCGTATAGGCGCCGTACCGCCGGGGCCATCTTGTCGGTGACCGTGCCTGCCACGATCATCAGGTCGGCCTGGCGGGGTGAGGCGGGGAACGGGATGATGCCGAATCGCATCATGTCGTAGCGGGGACCGGCGGCGGCGATCATTTCGACGGCGCAGCAAGCCAGTCCGAATTGGAACATCCAGAGGGAGTATTTGCGGGACCAGTTCAGCAACGAACTGATCGGCTTGGGGATGCCGAACTTCTCGACTACTCCCACTTGAGCACCCCTTTTCGGATCGCGAAGACGAGTCCCATCACCAGGATCCAGATGAAGATCAACATTTCGACGAGTCCGAAAGTGCCGAGTTCTTCCAGTCGGATTGCCCAGGGAAATATGAAGACTGCCTCGACGTCAAAGATCACGAACAACAGGCCGTAGGCGTAATAGCGCACCTGGGACTGGCTCCAACCCGATCCGACCGGATCGACGCCGCACTCATAGGTCAGCAGTTTGGTGGGCGTGGGGTTCTTCGGACGGATCAACCAGGTGATCACGAGCGTCGCAGCAACGAGCACAGCACCAAATGCAGCGAAGGCGCCAACTGTTATGTACTGCTCGAAGTACTCCACTTGCTCCAACCTCTGTCAGCTGACTCAACACCGCGTCGAAAACACGAAGACGGGCGCAAGTATAGGGTCCTGAGATGGAGGCCCAAACTTCTCTGTCTCAGAAGGTGATTCATGCGAATTCTCGCAGCCATGGACAAGTTCAAGGGGACACTGTCGGCATCCGATGCTGCTGCGGCGGTTTGTCGCGGCGCCGTGGGCCACGAGTGCGACCCGTGCCCAATCGCCGACGGTGGTGACGGGACCCTCGAAGCGTTCGGTGGACCGAATCGGAGCACGATCGTATTGGGACCTCACGGTGGGGAACTGACGGCTGGATGGCGGTTGACTGACGGCGTGGCGATCATCGAGATGGCTACCGCCTCCGGGCTCGTCGTTGGCGACGGGCGACAGGATCCAGTAACCGCCACGACCTTCGGAACGGGCCAGCTGATCGCCGCGGCCATCGAAGCCGGAGCAGAACGAATCCTCGTCGGCGTCGGCGGATCAGCCACCACCGACGGCGGACAAGGAGCCGTTGACGCGGTCAGACCGGTGCTCGTTGACGGACGACTTCCGGTGCCGGTCACCGTCTTGTGCGATGTGTCCACCGCGTTTACTCGGGCAGCTGAAGTGTTCGGGCCGCAGAAGGGAGCTTCGCCCGTCCAAGTGCAGGAACTCACTGCCCGCCTCATGGCCATGAGGGAGAACTGGCTGTCGGACTTTGACGTGGACCGGGTCCCCGGCTCCGGCGCCGCTGGCGGCCTGGCCGGCGGTTTGGCGAGCCTGGGTGCCGAACTCAAGCCGGGCTTCGAAGCCATCGCTGGCCATCTCGGCCTGGCTGCCAGGATCGACAACGCCGACCTGATTGTGACTGGTGAGGGCAGGTTCGATGAGACCTCCAACGAGGGAAAAGCCGTAGGCGGGGTGGTGGCACTGTCTGAAGACGCCGGAAAAGCGGTCGTGATCATTGCCGGGTCGGTGGCAGCTGGCGGCTCAAACGTGATCTCGCTCGTCGAGCGATTTGGCAACGAGGCATGGACCAATCCGGCTGCTTGCCTGGAAACAGCGATCAGAGAAACGCTGGTGAGGTTGGGAGAACCGGGAGGTTAGGCTCGCCAGTATGCGTCCCCCCCGCCTCCACGGCCGCTCCCTGGTCAACGTCATCGCTGAACTCGAATACCGTATGACGGGAAGCTGTCTGGCGCCTCGCCTCGATGCGGACCTTGCTGAACGTATCCCTGAGGCCGAGACGTACGTAGTCGTCTTGTTCGACGGACTGGGCGCCCACCAGCTTGATCATGAGCACGCCGGTGATCTCGCTGCTGCGAACGTGGCGACCATTGACGCCCCGTTTCCGTCAACGACGACGGTCAGCCTCTCCTCGATCGCCACCGGGATGACTGCCAGCCAGCACGGAATCATCGGCTATCTCATGGACCTCCCCGATCACGGGGTGGTCAACATGCTCAAATGGACCACGCCGGGCGGCATCCCCATCGAGGCTGACACCAGCCAGCTTCTTCCCGCACCCAATCTTTGGGAACGCCTGAGCGCTGCCGGGGTCGAGCCGATTTGTGTACAGCCAGGTGACTTTGAGAGGACTCCGCTCACCCGGGCGCTCTATCGGGGCGCCCGCTATGAAAGCGTGTGGAACGACGCGGACATTGTTGACGCAACCACCCAACTCGCTTCCGAACCGGGACGTCTGATCTTCACCTATGTCCCGCACGTCGATGTGGCCGCCCACGTGGGTGGCCAGAAATCGATTGACTACGTTCGCGCCATCCGCACGGCCAATGCGATCTGGCAGACGATCGCCACCCGGCTTCCCGCCCACGCCGTGATGGTCGGGACCGCCGACCACGGGCACCTCGATTACGCAGAAGATCACAAACTCGAGCTGCCAACCGATGGACTGAAGATGTACGGAGAACCACGCGCCGTCTACGTGAAGGCTGACAGTGGGGAGTCACAGGACCTCCCCGGCAGCCTGGCGTCACTTCCTGCCACGTGGGTTCCGAAGGAAGAGCTCCGGGCTTGGCTCGGCGACGGCACTCCCCACCCCGAGCTCGAAAATCGACTTCCTGACGGGGTATTGCTCCCCGACCCCGGCTATCTGCTCCTCACCAGCTACATGGACAACCGCCTGATCGGCATGCACGGTGGGTTGGAACCTGGCGAGTTGGAGATCCCGCTTCTCGTGGCGCGCCCAACGGTCTGACCCTGACTACCGTTTGCGGACCAACCGGGAGTTACCGACGACCTGCGGCACCTGCGGTACCACCACAACCGAACCAACTTGCCCCAGCTGCGGGGCAACCCTCGCCCTAGCTGCCGACCCGTTCGCGGCCGGTCCTGCGCCGACCCCGCCCACCATCACCCGGGACGTCCCGGTCCCGACTCCGGCGACCATGACCGGCCGGGGCCCCGTGACTGGACGCCCGGCCGGGTCAGAAACCCTCCCAAAGAAGAGTCCGCTTCCGATCAAGGAAATCGCCGGAGGGGTGGCGCTGCTCGCCTTCTTGGTGGTCATCGGTATCGGCGTGTACCCCCGCATCTTCGGTGGGTTCTCGAACTTGCCAGCCATCAACGACTTCACCGCGGGAACCTGCTTCGTCATCGAAGGTCCCGGAACCTTTTCAGACACCCCTTGCGCGGTAGCCCACGACGGTGAGGTCGTGGGAGCCGCCGATTGGACTGGGGACAAGGACTACCCCGGCGCCACCGACTTGGAGTCCTGGGCGAACACTGCATGCATCGAACAGTTCACACAATTCGTCGGCAACGACCCTGACACCTCGAACCTAGATCTTGGGGTGCTGTATCCGTCCCCTTCATCATGGAAGGAAGGCGATCGTCGGGCAATCTGCGCAGTGCAGTTTCCCGATGCCCCCGAATCCGGTTCGGTCGCCGGGACCAGTCGTTAGCCACGGGTTCGATCAAGGATATCGAGAATTACCGTCTCCCAGAGGGCCGATTCGGCAGGATCGTAGATAAAGATCACCGCCATGGCACCACCTGACGCTTCGCCGGCAGCCGCTTTGACTGGCGCTCCGTTGAAGTCTCCGTCGACGATATTCCAGTCGATCCCGTTCGATGAGTACGTCGTGCTCGAATTCGTGTCCAGACCGAACTGCGCACTCAGCACATTCAACAGGACGTCCGCGCCGAGCGACGGAACGCCGAGGGTCAAGACCACCGTGGTATCGAGATCGGTCTGTCCGCGTGCCCATACCCCGTCGTTCACCTCTTCCCAGTCTTCAGGTCGAGCCGTGGTCGCACCGGTCATCCCCTCCAATGGTTCCTCGACGTACCCGGACGGACCGGCTGCATTCGCCGGATTGAGGAACCCGGGGGGCCCGGTCTCGGCGAGGCAGGGGTCAGCTGGCTCAGTTGACGGGTCGTCAAGGAACGCCAACATCAAGGTCTGGGCGCACGGTTCGGTCGCGGTGGCGGCGTGTCCGACAAGGAAATCCCGGTAGTACGCGTTCGTAAGCTCCTCGGCGACGCCCGCCCCCCAGGCCGGTGGCGTGATCGGGTCGTACAGACCGGTGGTCACGAATGTGGGAATGTCGCTGACTACCGCCTCGTTTTCGATCTCGTTGGCCGTGCCCGTCTCCCAAATCTCACATGACTCGTAGGTGAACGAAGCGTCGAAATAGTCGTCAAACTGGGGATAGGAATCGCTGGCAGCCTGAGCAGAAGCCGGGTTCGAAAACGGTACCTCTTCACGACATTGCACCACCGAGTAGTACCCACTCGATAGAAAGGAACGGTTGGTGACCGAGTTCGAAACCAGTAGGCCGAGCACAAAAGACTCACCCTGCTCGAGATCGGTGATCATGCGCGGCAGATAGCGAATCGCATCCAGCGAGTACAACGCCTGGAACGTCGTTCCCATCAGACCGTCACCGTCGATCGCTGCGTCGTAACGCTCAAGCGTGAGAGCATCACTGATCTCGACCATGATCGGAGCGGCATTCAGCTCATCAACCAGAGCGAAGAATCGGGCTTCGAGGTCGGGATAGTCGGTGGCACAGTCGGGATCGGTCTCGCAAGCCTTGAAGAACTCGTCAAGCGCGCGGGCGAAGTTGGCAGGTATCTCGGTAATTAGGTCTCGTTCCGGCGGATAGACCGAGTCGAGAACTACGCTTCGCACGCCTTCGGGATGGTCCCGCATCACCGTGAGCGCCAGCTTGGTGCCGTACGAGATGCCGTAGAGGTTCCATTCCTCGTATCCGAGCACCTTGCGCAAGTCGGCGACGTCGGCGGCCGATTCAGCCGAGTTGTAGGCGGTGAAGTCGACCCCCTCGCTGGCCAGTCGGTCGTGACATGCTCGCTCGGCATCTAGTTCGATCTCCAGACTCTCATCCGGATCGAGGATG
>JAGXFS010000171.1 GCA_024637275.1 Acidimicrobiia bacterium | reverse complement strand
GGCATCCTCGTTATCGGCGTGGCCGTCAGCGATCGGGAGGATCTCGCCAGGGCGCTGGCCGACGAACTCGGAGTGTCATACCTGCTCGGCTTTGATACCACCGAGACGGTCGCGGCCGCCTACCCGCCCCTCGGCATGCCGTCGACCTGGTTCATCGGCGAGGACCGGACGATCCGAAAGCAAGTAACCGGACAGATTTCCCTGGCAACGCTTCAAGCGTTGGCAGCCGGAAGTTTCGGGTTTTAGCTGGAACCGTTCGATCGGTTCCCAACGTTAAAGGATCAACGACGTAGGGTCGGAACCGAAAAACCGGTTCGTCCGCCCTTAGACCCGAAGGTCCGACCCTACGTCCACCAAGGCGCCGATCACTCCCCCATCGTCGAGGAACCTTCCCGCCCACTCAAAGAGCGGAATCAGCAGGACGAACACGGCCGCCGCCATCACCAACAGAATCAGAATCTTGATCGGAGCGGGACCGGGTAGCCACCGGTAGAGCTTCTTCATGATGTTCCCTCCGGACTAGTCGCTTGGCTTTGCACGAACGGGAAGTTGGGTCCATCAACGAGTTCGGCGTGGATAACCAAGCGCTGGGCTGCCGAATAGATCGGAGTACACGTAGTCAGGGTCAGCCAGGCCCCTTCCCGGAACTCGGTGACTTCCACTGCCGTCGGCTCGACGATCAGTATCTCTCGAACTTCATAGACATGGGATCCGGTTGCCGTCTCAATGGTGATCCCGTCGCCGATTTCCAATTTGTCGAGGTTGAAAAAAGGTGCGCCGTATGTGGTGCGATGACCCGAAATAACCGCGTTTCCGGGTTGGCCGGGGAGCGCGGTCCAGGGCATATGCCCTGGCCCATTTTTTAGAACGTCGCGTTCGACCCCTTCCCAGACAACGTGATCCATCTCGAGCGAGGGTATGACAATCCGGGCAAATGGTTGACCGGCGACCGGAATCGGTTCGGGAAACAGTGTCGGAGCCTCGTCAATCGCCACCGGCGGCGGATCGCTCGGCACCGGGACTCCGCTGGCTTCGAGCTCTTCGATGGCCGACTCAAAGATGGTATCTAATTGCTGCTCGGCCTGGTTCTGAGCTCGGTTGGTCCCTATCGACGTTCCGAAGAGCTGATAGGCCAGGAAGGCAAAGATCAAGACACCGGCCCAGATCATGGTCCATCCGGCAGCACGCAACAGTTTCATAGGTGGGCCAACCTAGTCAACCAACCGCTCAACGTCCGACGAAGTTAGGTGGGCGCTTCTCGATGAAGGCTGTTGTGCCCTCCCTGGCGTCCTCGGTCATCGCCACCACCGTGAGCCCGGTAGCCAGCAGTTCCAGCGCAGCATCGAAGCCCAGGTCGGATGCCGCATAGAAGCTTTGTTTACCAATCGCCAGGATCGCCGGAGACTTGGCTACCAGCGAGTCGACGAGTTCGGTGACCCTGTTGTCAAGCTCATCACCTGGTGTGACGTGCGACACGGCTCCGATGGCCAGGGCTTCCGTTGCAGTGATCTGGCGGCCGGTCATCATCAGGTCGATCGCGACCTTCTCGGGCAACGCTCTCTGAACCAGGGCCGAAATCATCATCGGCCACAGCCCCACGTTGATCTCCGGCATTCCGAATCGTGCGTGGTCGGCGGCAATAGCGATGTCACAGGCCAGCATGAGCCCGAACCCACCCGCCAACGCGTGTCCGTTGACCCGGGCCACGACCGGCTTTGGGCAGTCGCGCATCGTCCGGAAGAGGCGGGCGAGTCCCGCTCGTTCGGAATGTGTTTCAATCGGGTTGTCGAAGAACCCGCGTGCCAGGTCGCCTCCGGCACAAAAGGCTTTCGTTCCGGCTCCGGTGAGAACAATGACGCGCACGTCCTCGGCCACCGTCCGTACGGCCTCGACCATGGCCGCTACCACCTCGTTGGTCAGCGGATTTCTGCGCTCGGGGTCGTCAATCGTGAGCTTGAGCACCGGTCCTGCTTGCTCCGTTACCAGCATTGGACTCCTCAAGTGGAAATTTCTGTCCTTGAAGATAGTGGTTACGCGCTCACAGTGGTACCGTTCGAAACGATGGCTGAAGGTGGATTGTGGCTTTTGATCGTCGTAGTCGTCGCCATCGCCGTGGCCATAATCAGGGGCGGGCGGCTGGCGAATCTCGGCGAAATTGAACTGCGGCTCTGGCCGCTCTTGATAATTGGTTTCGCCGTGCAGACGGCGTCGGCCTTTGTTCCAGCAGAGCGGTCGTGGTCCGCTCCTGTCGGCATCGCTCTGTTGCTCGTGTCGTACCTCTTTATTCTCGCCGTCGTCATCGCAAATCGTTCGCGACCGGGGATGTGGTTGGCCGGATTCGGCATCCTGATGAATTTTTCTGTGATCGCTGCCAATGGCGCGATGCCAGTGTTGGAGGCTTCAGCGTCGGCCGCAAGCGGATTCAACGCCCAGGTAGCCATCAACGATTTCAAACACGTCGTCCTGAACGCGGACACGAGACTGATGTTTCTCGCTGACGTAATCCCGGTTCGATTCCTGTGGGGTACGGGCACGGTCATCTCCCTCGGGGACGTGTTCCTGGCCGTCGGACTCGGACGCTTTCTCGAATCCGAACTCCGTCGACCAATCCGCTGGTTCAAACACGGCGTGCCCAAGACGACTCGAACCGGTTCAGCGAATCGAACCTGACGGCCGACCTACCGGGTCATCACAATGTGACGAATGCCTTCCACCACATCCGGGTCGTAGTCGTAGGCCGCCCCACGATGCAGTACCTCCAGCGCTTCGAGCGCCGAGAAGCCCAACTCTGATGTGGCATGGTCGTAAGCCGACGCGGCCTTGATAATCTTTGAAGGAATCGGCAGATCAGGGTCTTTGCGTTCGCCGGGTCGCCGGTACGGATCATGCTGCTGACGAACGAGGGCAGCCACTTCGGTTAGGTAAGGCGCTTCTGAGATGATCTCCGCCCCCCACCTGGCGATATCATCGTCGGTGAAGCCCACCTTGATGATGTTGAGTTCGTTCAACGTGATTCGTCCAATATCGTGCAAGCGTGCAGCGTATTCGACCATACGAACCTCGTCGGGATTGAGACCGAGGTCGGTCGCCACGGCCACAGCGAGTTCGGCCGTCCGATCGGAGTGACCGTCAGGAGACAGTCCCGCCACCTCCGGAATCCGCGCGAGCGACCGGATGGTCTGGCTATACGTGATGCGAGCCGAGTGCGATCGGTAAAAGGCGAGATGTGCGAACGAGTAGGGCAGGAGTGCCACAACCGGAGCCCACCATCCGAGTTCGGGCAAGACGTAGGCGAACAGGGCACCTACCGCGAACAGGCTGAACGCTACCGGCCAGTCCTCAACCGCCAGTTTGATCAAATAGCGTCGCGATACCCGATCGTAAGTAGATAAGGCCCAGGCAACCGTTTCGAATCCGAACCACACCAGGGCGGCCCCTACTGCCCCAACGAGATTGGCCGAAGCCGCCCCAACCACCACGTCGGCAGCCTGGGCGAGGACTACATAGGCTGCGGCGAAGAGAAAGGCTCCGAAGGATTGGCGGAGAAAGTCGCTGTTGGCAGTGACCAGATTTTCAGCCGAACCGAACAACTGGAGCACAACCCACCCCGACAGGAAACCAACCGCCACCGCCCCTACCGCCCCGCCGAAGTCGAAGATCGGCCCGATAAGGAGGGGCACCGCGGTTGCCGCCGCTAGAGCCAACGAGAACCGGTTGCCGCTCGAGGCGGGCACGGTGACCAGGGCAGCCGCTGCGATCAGGATCCCGGCGGTGGTCACTGCCACCAACGACGACTCCGACCTCCCGATGCCGATGAAGGCAATGGCCAGCATCGTGACTGCCCACACGACCGGTTCAAGGTGTCGGAAACGATCCACTAACGGGCCTTCCCCTCGGCGATATAACGGGCGTCCTGCTCGGAACCCAGGTTCGGCGATCCGTACCGCTCGCCGCTCTCGACCACACTTTGAACAAGCGCTTCGACGACTTCAGGGTCAAACTGGGTGCCTGCGTTGGATCGTAATTCCTGGAAGGCGAACTCTTGGCTCAAAGCCACCCGATACGATCGAGTCGAAGTCATGGCATCAAATGCGTCGGCCACGGCCAGGATGCGGGCCTCCTGGGACGGAGCAGTACCGTGGGCATGGCCCGTACCGCCGTAGCCACCACCATCGAACCGCGAATGATGACCAGAGGCAATCTCGACCATGGGACGGAGGAACTCGACCTCCGCGAGCAGGTCCTCAACCACGTGAGCGTGTGTCTGTAATTGCAGGTATTCCTCGTCCTCGAGAGGACCACGCTTGCGGATCAGATCCCGGGGGACGGCAAGCTTCCCCACGTCATGGATAAGGGCTGCCCAACGCACCCGCTCCAGCCTGGTTCCCCGATAGTTCATCCGTTCAGCGATGAGTTGGCTGAAATACGCTACCCGCTCGGTATGCCCGCGGGTATAGAGATCCTTCGCCTCGAGCGCCTTGATGAATCCACGCAACGTGGCTTCCTGCGCTTCGCGTAGTTCACTCAACGAGGAGAAGGCCAGGTACCCGACGCCGAATAGCGCGAAGATCAGGGGGAGTGCGACTGGTACCAGGTGATAGGTCGCACCAAGCAGCCCGCCAACAAATCCCATAACGACGGTTGACTGAAGGATCGAACCCATGCGAGACCACGGCCGCACCTCCCGCTTGCGATACACCACCCTCACCGCAAAGCTCACGAGACCCCAGTTGACGAGGTGATAGACCATCGAAGCCAACATGGCGCCGACGGCCACCAGGGGAAAATCTCGCTGGCTCCATGCGCCGTCCGGGAAGAACGGTTCGAGGACGAAACCAGCCATGACTGCGGCGACGACGGTCTGGCCCCAGTTGATGACTGACAGTGCGATCCGTCGTTCGGCAATGTCGGATTTCGTTACAGGACTGACCGCCGAAATCGCTGCCGCCCCGAGGGCGGCATGACCGGCTCCGAACGCCACCGCGGTTGCGAGAAAGATCATGGCCGCCGGCGAGGCAGTGAGATGATCATTGACCTCGACCGCGTGATAGACCGTCAAAAAGGCCACGACGGCAAAAGGGGCCCAATCTCGCAGGGGTGGAAAGTCCTGAGTGACCATGGCCACGGCGAGCGCCGTGACGCCGAGCGCCGCATAGGCAATAGCCAGCCTGACCTTTACTGCCTGCAAAATGCTCCCTCCCAACAAAAAGGAAAGTCCGCTACCCAAGCGATCGTACTGTTCTTAGCTAATCCGCAATGACGCGCTACCGGCAAGAATCATTGCTGCCAAACCACTGGCAGCAGCGACCATCCGTGCAATCTTGATCTTCATTAGGGACATCACCCAGTTTCATAGAGTTTTTTGACGCGTCGCGCTAGTTGGACGGTCAGAAGTTCCGCTTCGCTGGGAGTTGTAAGTCCAGAGACTTGTTGGGCTTGGGTAGCAGACTCCTTTTCTCCTCGTTTCCGAGGAAACCTCATCGAACATATTCGATTCAGTGGCTCCCATGTGCCCGCACCGAGCTTGGATCAGGGTCAGCATCCTGATGTTTCCAGCTCACCCTCCGAGGTACTACCACGTTGGGTACCGAAGAATGTAGCAGGGACCGGGGCGGGAACTCAAGGACAAAGCCTCCGGAAGCTACGCGAAGACGGCTAAGTTTGCGCCATGCGCTACGCCGAACTTGAAGAGTCCCTATGCCGACTGACCACGGTTGATGCCGTTCGGGTAGTCGGTGACCGCAGCAGTATTGCGGAAGTCCACGTTTTGGCCACCCCCGGCAAGCCCGCCAAGCAGGTCGTCCGTGACGTCCAGAGCCTGGCCATGGCCTCGTTCGGCATCACCATCGACCGGCGGATCGTCTCAGTGGTCCAGATCGAAAACGAGGAGACCGGCAGGAGCGACCGACCGGCAGTAGTCGACATCATCGAGCGACCTGACGGTGCCAAGTCTCAGGTGGAAGTCACGTTGGCATGGAAAAACGAGGTGTATGTCGGGTCGGCAACGGGACCAACCGGTCCGACCTCTCGCGTGCGTATCGTTGGCGAGGCGACTCTCGGAGCCGTTGAACAAGCCCTCGGTGAAGATTTTGCCCTCGCGCTGGCCGCCCTCGAAACGCCGACGATCGGCTCGCGGCTCGTCGCGGTTGCCCAGGTTGTCATGGTCTCGGGTGGCGAAGAACGCCTCCTGGTTGGTTGCGCCATTGTGGGGCCTGACGCGGCGCAATCAGCGGTGCGCGCCACACTCGACGCGATCAATCGGGTCGTGCCGCAGCTCAAGCGGTGAACCGGCACACATTCGGCGACATCGTCGTCACCTCCCACGAACTCGCCACCCAGTCGGGACTAGAGATCCTCGCCCAGGGCGGTAACGCCGTCGACGCTGCCATTGCTGCCAACGCCACGCTCGGAGTAGTCGCCCCGGAGACTTGTGGAATTGGTGGCGATTTGTTCGTCCTGGTTCATCGTCCTGGCGACGCTCAACCGATCACACTCAACGCCTCGGGATCAGCCGGATCGCAGGTTCGGTCCGACCACCTGACCGGCCCCACCATTCCCAACACTGATCCGGCGTCTGTCACGGTTCCCGGCTGCGTTAGGGGGTGGGAGTGGCTTGCCTCCGATCTCGGTTCGCTTCCGTTGAGTCACGTGCTTGCACCAGCCATTGACCATGCCCACAATGGGTTCCCGGCCAGCACCGAGATGAGTGGGTCTTGGGCGGCTCGAGCGGAACAGCTGGCACCCCAGGCATCCGCGCAGGGGCTGTACCCCGACGGGCTGCCACCGCAGCCAGGGGACATGATCAAGCGACCGCAACTCGAACAAACGCTCACAAAGATCGCCGCCGAAGGGGCGGCCGGCTTCTATGAGGGTTCTGTTGCTTCCGACATATCACGTGCTGTCGGCGGATTCATAACCCTCGACGATCTTGCCGGGTACCGGCCCGAATGGGTACAACCCATCGCACTTGAGGTGTTCGGCCACACCGGATGGACAGTGCCGCCCAACAGCCAGGGCTATCTCACGCTCGCAACGGCGAGCATCTTTGAACTGTGTGATCCACCCGACGACCCGGGCGACCCCGAGTTCGTCCATCTCATGGTCGAGGCGTACCGTGCGGTGGCAGCCCGACGGGACGACCTTCTCTCTGATCCACATACCGCAGCCGGCCGTGAGGAACTCCTCGGGGAGGAACTGCTCGCCGACCTGGCTGGCCAGATCGATCGAGGCAGGGCCGGGATGTGGCCCAGCCCGGATCCCGTCATAGGCGGGACCACCCACCTCTCGGTGGTCGACAGATCGGGCATGGGCGTATCCCTCATCCAATCGAACTTTCACGGGATCGGAAGCGGTATCGGGGCAGGTACCGCAGGGTTCTTTCTGCATAACCGCGGCAGCGGATTTACGTTGACCAAAGGGCACCGCAACGAACTGTTGCCGGGCCGGAGGCCCGCACATACCCTGGCACCCACCCTCTGGACCCAGGCTGGAGATCTGTCTTTGATTCTGGGGACCAGGGGTGGACACCAGCAGCCTCAGATCCTCGCCCAGATGGCAGCGCACCTTTTGTACCTAGGACGCTCCCCAGCCGAGGCCCAGGATCAGCCGAGATGGACGACCGATGCATTTGGACCACGGACGTCCTCATCCCTGGCTGTCGAATCGGACATGCCGGCACCCATCATCGAACGGCTCCGTCAGATGGGCCACTCTGTGGAGGTGACCGATGGATCGGTAGGCGGGTGGGGACCGGTTTCGGCCATTCGAGTGACCCGGTCTGGCCTGCGATCGGGAGCTGCCGACCCGAGGGTGGCGACGGCGAGCGCCGGCGTCCGCTGAGCCACCGCCCCATTTCCCATTAACTGGGAGCAAGCGGCTTGCTTCGACCCATCCCAACCATCTATCCTGCAATGGCTCCTCGCTGGGAGCATATTGTTGTCAAGGGCGGACCGTTAATTGCGACTCATTCGATTAGGCGCCTTCGTGGGTTGGGCCGCGATGGCCTCATTTGCCATTGCTGGTTTTGCCGCGTTTGCTCCGACCGACGCCGGCACCGCTGAACCCATACCGGTCGTCTCAGCCGCTGAAAGCAACGCGGTTGCGACACCTGAGACGGCATCCGAGACCAACGTGTCGGTTGGATTATTGGCCGGTCGAGTAGCTGCCATGAACTTCGCCACAGTCGCCGCCCCCACAAGCAGCACACTCGCCGCCGCACCCGACGTCAGCGCCCTTATTGACGCCCAGGCAGCCACCAACCGAACCACGACCACAGTTGCAACCGCAAGTGCGACCGCAGCTCCCCGGACCAAAATCACTACTCAGAAAACGCCGACCACCACTGCCCCGGCAACTTCACCACGCGAGTACAGCAACGTTCCGGGCGATGCGGCCGGGTGGCTCAGTCTCGTTGAAGCCTATTTTGCCCCGGCCGATGTCAGCCGAGCCCTCTGGGTGATCCATTGTGAAAGTAGTGGAGACCCCAATGCCGTCCACGGCTCATCAGGTGCATCCGGCTTGTTCCAGCACCTGCCGAAGTTCTGGGCCGATCGTTCGAGCAATGCTGGACGGTCAGGAGCCTCGATTCTGGACCCTGACGCCAATGTGGCCGTTGCTGCGTGGCTCGTCTACAGCGGAGGTGGATGGCGCCATTGGAGCCCGTCCGCCGGATGTTGGGGCTAGCGCGACGTGAAAATCGGTAAAGTTGCTCGAGTTGTAGGCATCGTCGGTGGCGTAGGTGCGGTCGCCTGGGCGATGCGTGATCGCTTCGTAACCCTGGCGCTGAGTCGGGAGCCGGAGCGTCCGAGTTTCACCCTGCCGCCCGAGCAAACCGAAACCATCTCGACAGAACCAGATGACCTCACGAACATCGCCGGAATCGGGCCAGTGTTCGCGAGGCGACTGATGGAAGCCGGCATCGCTACCTATGTGGGCTTGGCCACGGCGGATCCCCAACGAATCTCCGACATCGTCAACGTAACTGAGGCGCGAGCGAGTAAGTGGATCGAGGCAGCCGGGTCGCGAGCCGCCATCTAGCGGGCCGCCATCTGGTCTGGCAGGCCGATCAGAATCGGATCCGGGACACCGACTCCCATTCTTCGATCTTCCAGCGACCGAGCCCGGAGTACATGGCGAACGCCACCAGCATGCCAACGATCACCGCTGGCACCCCGGCCGCCCCCCAACTCCCGGCACCGGGTATCTTCTCCAAAATCTCGATCCAACCCACCGGACCCGTCGGTCTGATCCACTGTTGTATCGCAAAGGCCACGACGAACGAGCCGAGGCCGTACAGATTGACCCGCCCGTAAGGACCGCCCGTCTGATAAAGCGCATCGGTCAGATAGCGGCGACGCCTGACGACGAAGAAATCGGCGAGCAGGATCGCTATCAGCGGCGTGAGTACGGCCAGGAGGAAACCGCCGAGCCCGAGGAGCGATCCCGCCGTCGCCAAGGCAGCTGTCACGCCACCTAGCCCCACAACCACGAGCGACAACCACAGCGGGGCTCGCCCCCGAACGGTGGCGGCCAAGGCGGTCGAAGCTCCGTAGACGAATCCGAACGGTTGGTCGATCATTCCGGCCAGCAACCAGGCCAAACCTACAACGATCGCCAGGGTGCCGGCGGTTCCAATCAGAAAATCAAGCGACCCGTCCATCGTCCCGTCCATGCCCCCGGCCAGCCCGACGGTCGCTCCCATCAGAAGCATCATCCCAAGGCCGATTCCGAAGCCAAACCCGACCGCCGACGTGGCAGCGCTGTTGTTCTTGGCGAACCGGGAGGTGTCGCCGGCCAACGGCACCCACAAGATGACAAAGGCAACGATCAGATCGATGGCCAACCAGAACTGCGATTGATCGGGAATTCGATCCTGCAGGCCAGTTAGGTCTACCGAGGTTATGACGTCAACCAGGAGCCAGATGACGACGGCCAGTGCAATCCAGAAGGTAAACCGTCGAATCAAAACGCCCGACACCCATGACATGCCCATGAATACCAGGGCTGCGACGAGCGCAGTAACGATGGTTATCGAGATCGCGTAGGTGATCGGATAGTCCGCTGCATCGGCAAGCCGATCTAGAAACGTGGCCCCAATCTGTATTTCGAGGGCTGTCCATCCAACATAGAGCAAAGCCTGGAACACGGAGGCGACCCACGACCCTGCCAGACCCAGGCCTGGCCTGAACAGCAGCCCGGTCGGCACGCCCATATCAGCCGCCATCCAGCCGACCGCAGAGATCACCACCCCGCCGAGGATCAGACCGATCGGCACAACGAGCAGCACCTGGATATACGTCAGGCCCATCGCCTGATCGCTACTGAGGGTGGCCCCGAGCGCAATCGCCGGGACGCCCATCCCCAGGGACGCCCACAGCGCCAGAAAGCCGGGGTTCGTAAAAAAGCGTTCCCGGTTCGAGACCGGCGATAATTCCGTGCGCGCCATGTGTTCGCATCCTAGAGCGATCCGGCGGTGGGCCTACTATGGAGACGTGCCCTATTCCGTCGAGCCTGAGAATCTGTCTTCGTTGTTTCCTGACGAACCTTCTTATCGAGCTGACCAGCTCCATTCGTGGCTCTATGAGCACCCGGTACTAACCGCCGCCGAAATGACCAATTTTCCGAATCACATACGCGACCGAATCGGCCAGGATCTATGGCCGTTTGAGGTCGAGACGGAACAGACGGCCGACGGCGGCACCACGGTGAAATGGCTATTCCGGGCTCCAGATGGCAACGCCATCGAAGCGGTGTTGATGGGATACCCAAAAAGAAACACACTGTGCATCTCCAGCCAGGCGGGCTGTGCACTCGGCTGCACCTTCTGCGCGACAGGCCAATTCGGCTTTGACCGGCATCTTGAACCGGGTGAAATCTACGCCCAGGTAGCCTATGCGACTGCTTACCTGGCCTCGGCCGGGCTACCTGGTTGCCCTGACCATTTGACCAACATCGTCTACATGGGCATGGGTGAACCGCTCTGTCGTCAAAGAAGGACCGTTGGTAGTGGAGATGATCTGATGCACCACCCTCATCGAGATCATTCCTCATCACGGCGGTGCGTCCATAGATCGGTCAATGGTCGTCACCGAACCTCGGCAGTATCGGGAAGATTTGGGCAAATCTGGTACGGGTTCCAAATTGCCGCTCCCTGAACAAGGTTCTTTGGATAATTGCTCAAAATCTCTCTAAGGATTCTTAGTCAAGGGATTTATGTGAGTGGTACATCAGGAACCGAAACAACTGCTCGCTAGTCCTTGGACGAAATCGAGTCTGTTGTAGCGCGGATGCAGTCGTGCCAATGGGTCGGATGCCACTTGGAAAGCCCATGGATCTGACAACATCCCTCCGAGCCACCGAGGGACTTCAGGCCCGTGCGCCGATACTGTCCGTATGGTTCTCCTAGAGCCAGGGCTGCTCGTAGATGGGTGACAAGGCCATGAACAACCGGCTCAAAGCCCCCCTGCCCACCCCGGCTGCCGGTGCTTTGTGCCAGCTGGATCGACGGGGCGAACGGCGGCGGTTCGGCTAGTGAGCCCGTAGACGATGGTGACGGCGAAACCGAACATCGCCACCCCCACGCCCTGATGGGCCAGCGCCAGCCACTTGGGAACGCCAAACCAGACCACACCAACGCCGAGCGCAATCTGCACGATGACCAGCCCAACCAAAGAAATCCCGGACACCCAGAGGAGGCGGCTGTCGCCATAGCGGCGACGGATTCTGGCAAACATGACAGCTGCGATGGCCGCCACCGCGAACGCAAGCCATCGATGGATCCAATGCGATGCAAGCGGCTCTACGAGACTGGCCCACCACGATTCGGCAGTGCTGAGAAGACCGGCGGGAACAAGGCGACCGTACATCAGCGGCCATGTGTTGCTCAGGTACCCGGCCCGGAGACCGGCGACGAGACCCCCATACGCCAACTGAACGACCAGCGTTGCCAACAACAGTCGGGAAACGTTCCGATCTGCCGCAGCTATGGGACCATCGCTCGGTCCCCGCAGACCCATGCGGTCGAAGGCCATCCACAACACAAGCCCAAACAAGGCCAACGCCACCAAAAAGTGGATGGTCAGGCGAAAGTGACTGACCAGCGGCTGGTCGCGCAACCCACTCGACACCATCAGCCAGCCGATCACGCCCTGTAGCCCAAACAGAGCGACTACCGCCCAATACCGCAATGAGGCTCGCATCGTGAGCAACCCTTTTCTGAGGAACCAGAACAGCGGCAGTACCACTATCAGCCCAACCACCCTGGCGATCAGGCGGTGCGCCCACTCGATGTAGAAGATGCGGCGGTAATCGCTCAGACTGATCTGGCTGTTCACGAGCTGAAACTCGGGAGTCTCCTGGTAGGCGGCGAATGTCTCCTGCCATGCCGGTTCCCCGATTGGCGGAAGAACACCTCCGAACACATCCCACTCGACAATTGAGAGGCCCGCTCGGGAGAGGCGGACGTAGCCGCCAACCGACACCATGGCAGCCACTAGCCCGGCAACCATGAGCAGCCAACGCGC
>JAGXFS010000170.1 GCA_024637275.1 Acidimicrobiia bacterium | reverse complement strand
GGATGTGGGCCCGACAGGTCGCCGGGATAACGCCCGAAGAGGTCGAGGCCGCCGCCGAACACCTTGTTAAACGATCCCATTCAGATCCGTGGTGGGATCCCGAGAAAGGTGCGGCGCTTGCCAACGAATCGGTTTCGCTTTATGGCCTTCCGTTGCAGACCACGCGACCCGTTCAGTTTGGTCCGATCAACACTGAACAGGCCCGCGACCTGTTCATCCGCCACGCGCTGATCGTCGGTGAATGGGACGCCACATATCCCTTCGTCGAACACAACCATTCGATCATGGCCGAAGCCCTGGAACTTGAACGGCGCTACCAGCGTGCCGATCTGTTGGCGACTGACGAGACTATTGTCGCTTGGTTTGCAGATCGCATTCCTGCTGATATCACCACCGTTCGGCACTTCGACCGGTGGTGGAAAGACGAGCGTCACCGGCAACCTGAGCTGCTCAACTTGGAGCTCGAGGACGTTCTGGATCCAGATGTCGAGACGCCCAACCCTGAGGATTTCCCCGATCGATGGGTTCATGGTGATCTCACGCTGCCCATCGTGTATCCAGCGGAAGGCGGTATTCAGATCGAGATCCCGCTGGCCGTCGTGGATCGTATCGACCAGACCGCGTTCGGGTTTTTGGTTCCCGGACTTTTGCCTGAGCTGCTCGACGCCATCTTGCGGGCACTGCCGAAGCGCATTCGCAAGGGCCTGGCACCGATTGCCGAATCGGTCGACTCGATAATCGCCAGGGCACGCGTCACTCAGTCTGATCTGTCCTCGTTTCTCAGATCGGAGATTCAAGGGCGAGCTGGGATGCCGGTTTCGTATGACGACCTACGCCTCGACGAGCTACCCCTGCGCCTGCGTCCGTCGTTCAGGGTCGTTGACGATCAGGGTCGAGAGATAGTCGGGGGAGTCGACCTGGGAATCATTAAGGAGGATTTGGGCGGCAGGTCCCGCGACCGGGTGTCGGCGACCAGTCACCCGATCGAGCGGTCGGGCTTAGCGAAGTGGGACTTTGGCGAGTTGCCGCGAGAACTCGACATGGGCGACGGAGTCCTGGCCTTTCCGGCCATCGTCGATGAGACGGATTCGGTCGGCATTCGCTTGATGTCGAGCCGGGACGAACAGGGGGCGGTGAGTTGGGATGGAATGCGCAGGTTGATGCTGCTCAATCTTCCGGTCGCTCACAAGTTGATTCGACTGACGAATGACGAAAAGCTGGCTATCGCCGCAAGTCCGTATCGGGCGGTCGGGCCGTGGAGTGACGATTGTCTGCTCTCGTCGCTCGGCACCATTCTTCTCGACTTCGGGTCGATGCCGTTCGATGGAGACACGTTCGACGCGCTGCTCGCCTATGCGAAGGATGAACTAGATGAGGTACTGACCAGAACGGTGGATGTCAGTCTGGTGGGGTTGGAGCGTTACCGGGCGGTAGTGAGTCGGTTGGCCGACACGTCAGGTCGCTGGCGAGCCGCCGTCGAGGATATCGAAGATCAACTTGCTCAGTTGGTTTACGCGGGTTTCGTCAACGAAATGACGGTCGAGCGAATCGGTCACATTGGACGGTACCTCGAGGCCATCCTGGTGCGGCTGGACGGATTGGACGGAAACCCGGAAAGAGACCACCGCCAGATGGGCCTGATCCAGGGTTTGGAATCAGATCTGGCGGCGGTCTCTTCAAGGACGGGTAGCTACCTGCCCGGCACTGAAAGCGAACTCATCGATATTGCCTGGGCGATACAAGAGCTGCGGGTCAGTCTGTTTGCTCAGTCCCTCGGTACCGATGGGCCGGTCAGTGAGAAGCGCATCCGCTCTCGACTGGATGCACTTAGCTAGTCGTCGTCCCCGTGGTCATCATCATCATCAGACCCGTGGCCCGATGAGTCGTCGTCATCATCGTCGTCGTCGTCATCATCGTCATTATCATCATCATCGGAACCACGGTTCGATGAGTCGTCGTCACCGTCGTCATCGTCGTCGATCGTGGTATTCGTGATCATGCTCGTGTCCGTTGTGTCGTCCTGCAACGTGGTGTCGGTCGTGTTGGCGGTAGTGCTGGTTGAGTCATTCATACGATCCCGGACCCGAACCCGAATTCCACCGTCCTCCAGTTCAGCGTTGAACTTGACCCGACGGTCACCGTTGATGAACTCGACCTCGATCTCGCGACCCGAAGTCTGCTCGCTGAAGGCCGTCCAAGAGTCATTGGCGTCAGCCGATAGGAGCCTCAACGTTGAGCCGTCGTAGTCGATCGTGACACTGCCGGCATCTTCGACAACATACGTTGTCGCACCGACAACCGCGCTGTCAAGAGTGCCGGTTTCAGTCGACGATGGGCTAGTCGCCGCGGTTGACGTGTCCGGCAGTGATGTGTCGGCCATGGACGTATCCGAGATAGATGTGTCGGATCCGGTCGTAGCGGCCGTCTGGAGCCCGATGGGCGTCGTGGGCAAAGCGTTGGCGATACTGAAGACCAGCATGCTGGCGACGGCCGTCAGGACACCGATAAGGGTCATTCTTCGATACATGTGTCGCATACCTCCTAGTGGTTATGCCACAACAATGCCTGACGCGGGGTTTTCGAGTCCTCATCGGAACCTTAAGAAAACCTCTATATGAGCGGTAGCGAAATCCGCACAGTCGTTCCGCCGGACGGCACCGAGATCCACTCAGCAGAGCCGCTGGCCGCCGCTGCAGTGTTACGGACGATGTCGATGCCAAGGCCAGTCGACTCGGCGCTGCTCCGCCCTCGCTCAAGCAACCCTTGGTCGACCAGACCGGGACCCTGATCGGTGACCGCGAGTACCGCCCGGCTTTCCTCCGCCGCAAGCTTGATGCTGTATGGGGAGCCGACTGGAGTGTGGGCGAAGATGTTGCCGATCAAAGCGTCAATTGCGGCGACGAAGTCGGTGTCGCGGCCCGCCACCCGGCAACGATCATCAGGCAATTCAAGATCCCATCGCCGCCCCTGGTCTTCGGCGAGAGAGCCCCAGTACTTCGCCCTGGCCGCCACCACGGTCGTCAATTCGGTGAAGGCGCCAGCCCCTTCACGAATCGGTCGCCTTGCCTCGTTGATGAGATGGCTGACCGTTCGCTCCAGTTCATCGATATCTTGTTGTAGGCGCGAAACGTCGACCCCAGGGTCGAGTGCTTCCACATCGAGCTTGAGTGCCGTCAAGGGCGTCCGTAACCGATGAGACAGGTCAGCAATACTCTCGCGTTCACCGGCAAGCAGCTGGGCTACTCGTTGGCTGAGGTGGTTGAATGCAGCGCCGACTTGCACGAGTTCGGCGGGTCCCGAAGGGGTGACAGAAGCATCAAGTTCGCCAGCCCCGAGCCGCTCAGTTGCTGCAACCAGGTTCTGAATGGGCTGAACTATCGATCGGCCCAACCGGTCTGCAACCAGGGCTGCGACCGCGATAAGCGCCAAGCCGAGAGCGGCGAGTACCAGCCAGGAGGCGACCACGTTCTCCATCAAAACTGCCGTTGGTACGCTGACCACGACGACCCAGGACGTCTCGTCTTTGAGCACCGGCACGACTACGGCCTGGCCCCCATCAACGGGCTGACGTGAGGCTTCACCAAGCGTGGCTGCTTGGCTTAGATCGAGGCCAGTAGGCAGCGGGGCCCCGATCACTTCGCCCGGTCCCAGTTGGATTGATGTGTCGGCCGGGAGCCTCACCTGTAATGAGCGGACTGCAAGAGGAGTGTCATCGAGCGTGGAGGCCAACTGGGCGACCGTCTGTGCGTCACGCTCCGCCGATGCCAGCGCTCGGTCCGCTGCTAGGTCACGGATCAAAGCTGCCAGCGGAACAAGGAAGGCCAGGACCACAATCGAGGTTGTGGCTATGGCGGAAAGGCCCAGCCATCTCCTCACGAGTTGGGATCGACCAGTTTGATCCCAACGCTGTGAACGGTTTGGAGATACCGCGGTTGTGAGGCGCTTTCGCCAAGTTTCCTACGCAGGACGCTCAGATGCACGTCGATTGTCTTGTCCGCACCTCCATACGGCTGCCGCCAAACCTCGGCGAGAAGATCGCGTTTCGAAACCACTACTCCCACCCGCTCGGCCAGGTAGGCGAGGAAGTCGAACTCCTTACGAGTCAGGTCGATCGGTGATTCGGCGATGGCAGCAACGCGTGTTTGCGTGTCGATGGTGAGGTCGCCGATGCGGATGGGACCCGAAACGGTTCCAGCGTTGACCCGGCGCATGATGGCTGCGATGCGAGCCTCGATCTGAGCGCCCGAAAACGGCTTGACCACGTAATCGTCGGCCCCGGACCCGAGTACGGCCACGATCTCGCTCTCATCGTCACGGGCTGTGGCAACCACAACCGGGACGGTGCTGACCGATCGAATCATTTTCAAGACCTGGGTCCCATCAATGTCGGGCAGGCCGAGATCGAGAACGATGATGTCGTAGTTGCCGGCGGTCGCCAGGTGGACTGCGTCCATGCCGGTCGCTGACGTCTCAACGCTGAAGCCTCGCGAGGTGAGGTATTCGGTGAGGCGCTGGCGGATGGTTTGGTCATCTTCGACCAGGAGGACTGATGGCATGGTCCAATCCTATCGGCGGCCCGGCCGCCAAAACCGGATCGTAGGTACGGTTTACCAATTCCTAACCTTGGCGAGAGAGTCACTGAAGATCGACAGTGGCATACTGCCTGCATGCCGACCTGGACAAGATTGATTGGTGGATGGATTCTCGCTCTTATCGTGGCGTTAGCGCTGTCGTGGGGTGCCGTATCAATGGTCCGGGGAAGCGTGATCGAATCAAGCGGGACCGTTCCCAACCCCGTCCCGGGATCTACGAACCCTGGCGTCGTGTCAACCATCGACGGTACAACATCGTCGACGCAGAGTGCTACTTCGGTGACGGTCGATGCGTTCGCCAGCACCACTTCCACTACCGGTGGATCTGTCGTGAATACAACTCCGACGACTCCTACGACGACCGGTCGGTCGACTGGGACGAGCTCAACTGTGACGAGTCCCACGTCAAGCACATCTTCGACTTCGACGACAAGTACCACCGTCGCCCGGGCCCTGACGACCAAGACCTATCAACTGACCGGTGGCAGTGTGACGATCAGCTTCGCTCCCGGCGTCGTCAACTTTAAGGCGGCCGTTCCCCAGAGCGGCTATTCGACAGAGGTGGAAGACAATGGCCCAGAACGGGTACGGGTTGAGTTCGAGAACGATGATGACCACTCGAAATTCGAGGCCGAATGGGTATCGGGTGAGCTCGTCATCAGCATCGAGGAGTAGGTCGACTCGTTAGCGATTGGCGTCGCTAACATTCCGTGTCTCACGTTTCTTCGATTGGACTAGCGATGCTCTCCGTTAACGACTTCAAGGTTGCCGATCTGGCGCTGGCCGAACTCGGCCGGCACGAAATCCGGCTGGCTGAACACGAGATGCCCGGTCTTATGGCTCTTCGCGCAGAATACGGACCGACTCAACCGCTCAAGGGTGCCCGGATCGCCGGTTCCCTTCACATGACCGTTCAAACGGCGGTACTCATTGAAACGCTGACCGCGCTCGGCGCCGATGTTCGCTGGGTTTCCTGCAATATCTTTTCGACGCAGGATCAGGCTGCCGCCGCCATTGCCGTTGGGCCTGATGGCACTCCGGATGCTCCGAACGGAGTGCCGGTATTCGCCTGGAAAGGCGAATCGCTCGAAGAGTATTGGTGGGCGACCTATCAACTCTTCCGCTGGGAGGACGGCAAGGGACCCAATCTGATCCTCGACGACGGTGGGGACGCCACCATGATGGTCCATAAGGGCCTGGAGTATCAGGAAGCCGGCGAGGTCCCAAAGCCAGCCGACAACGATTCGGAAGAGTTCGGCGTCTTCCTCGATCGACTACGGGCGATCATGGAAGAAGATCCGGAGTTCTGGACGGAGATCGCGGCAGGAATTCGGGGCGTTTCCGAAGAGACGACTACCGGCGTACACCGCCTCTATCAAATGCTTGAAGCCGGGACGCTTCTGTTTCCGGCGATCAACGTCAATGACGCGGTCACCAAGTCGAAATTCGACAACCTCTACGGGGTTCGCCATTCCCTGATCGACGGTATCAACCGCGCTACCGACATCATGATGGCCGGCAAACTGGCGGTCGTCTGTGGGTTTGGCGATGTCGGTAAGGGTTCTGCTCAGTCGCTCCGGGGCCAGGGTGCCCGCGTGGTTGTTACCGAAGTGGATCCGATCTGCGCGCTCCAGGCGGCCATGGAAGGCTACGAAGTCGTGCTCCTCGAAGACGTCATCGATAAGGCCGACATTTTCATTACGACCACGGGCAATCGAGACATCATCACGGCCGAGCATATGAAGCAGATGAAACATCAGGCCCTCGTGGGCAACATCGGCCACTTCGACAACGAGATCGACGTCGCTGGCCTGTACGCGATTCCTGGCATCGTCCGCACGACCATCAAGCCCCAGGTTGACGAGCTGACCTTCCCGGATGGGCACTCGATCATCCTGTTGAGCGAGGGGCGCCTGCTCAATCTCGGAAACGCCACCGGCCATCCCAGTTTCGTGATGTCATGCAGCTTCTCAAATCAGGTGCTCGCCCAGATCGAGATGCACGTCAACGACCTGGAAATTGCCGTTACGACCCTGCCAAAGCACCTGGATGAGAAGGTCGCTAGGCTCCATTTGGGCGCCCTCGGAGCCAAGCTCACGACGCTGACCGAAGCGCAAGCCGCTTATCTGGACGTCGCCGTAGAAGGACCCTACAAACCTGATCATTACCGCTATTAGGGAACAGGGAACAATGGCCGGCAGGTATGACGTCAATCAGTTGCTTGCTGATTCTCGACGCAGAATCAGTCGCTACTCGCCGTCCCAGCTCCAGGAAGCGCTCGTCGCAGGCACCCTGGTAATCGATACCCGAGCCGAAACCGATCGGCAGCGTGAAGGGATTATTCCAGGGTCGATTTCGGTCCCTTTGTCGATTTTGCTGTGGCGACTGGACCCGGCGGCTGAATTGACCTCTCCGAAACTCAACGATTTGAACGAGGCGAAAGTGGTCGTCTGCCGTGATGGCTACTCGTCGAGTTGGGCGGCAGCAACGCTCGCCGACCTCGGCTTTACCGCGATTGGCGATCTCGACGGGGGCTTTCGCGCCTGGGCGGCCGAAGGGCTACCGGTCGTCGCGGCCGACTAGGTGTCGTCTCCGACGACTAAGTGTCGTCTCCGACGACTAAGTCCAGCGGTTCGTCGAATTGCGCCTCGTGCAGCCGCGTATACAGGCCGTTGCGAGCCAGGAGCTCGTCGTGGGAACCCTGTTCGACGATCCTGCCTTCGTCGAGAACAACGATCTGGTCGGCGTCGCGGATAGTGCTCAGGCGGTGGGCGATCACCAGAGTCGTCCGTCCTTCCATCAACGTCTCCAACGCCTCCTGAACCACTGATTCCGACTCGCTATCAAGCGAGCTTGTGGCCTCGTCGAGAACCAGAATGCGCGGATCTTTCAGCAGCGCCCGGGCAATGGCGACTCGTTGTCGCTGGCCACCGCTCAGCTTGACGCCACGCTCGCCGACGATGGTCTCGTAGCCGTCCGGGAAGAGGGCGATGAACTCATCGGCGTGGGCAGCGACGGCTGCTTCCTTGAGCTCTGCATCCGTCGCGTCGAGCTTGCCGATCCGAAGATTGTCGGCGATGGTCCCGCTGAACAGTTGTGTCTCCTGCGGAACCGCCGCCATGTGCTGGCGGAGATCGGCCACGGCAACCTCACGGATGTCGACGCCATCGATCGAGATGCCGCCACTCGTCGGATCGTAGAAACGCGGAACGAGTTGTACCAGGGTTGACTTTCCCGCCCCGCTTGGGCCAACGATGGCCAGGCGTAGACCGGGTTCTGCCACCAGATCGATATCACGGAGCACGTCGACATCTCGATCCGAATAGGAGAAGCTGACCTTGTCGAAGGTCAATCGTCCGTCCACAGTTGGCAAGGGGGTGGGATGCTCGACATTGGCGATCTCGTTGGGCTCCTCGAGCAGTTCGAAGATTCGCCGGGAAGCGCCGAGGGCTTCCTGCAATTGGCTATACAGCCCGGTAAATGTTCCTATCGCCCCGGCCACGGTGAGGGTGTAAAGCAGGAAACTGATCAGCTGGCCACCTGTTAGAGCACCGTCGAGTACCTGTCGTCCGCCCAACCAAACCACCACTGCCAGCGTGCCGAAGGCGACAAACACCACGATTGATATGAATACGGCTCGCAACTTGGCTCGGTGTCTGGCGACCTCGTATGAGGCCGCCACGGCGTTACCGTATCGGTCGGTTTCGGACTGTTCGGCGGTGAACCATTTCACCACCCGATTGGCTGAGATAGCTTCTTCGGCGTAGCTGTTGGCTTCGGCGACCCGGTCTTGAAAATTCGTTGAGATACGTCGGAGGCGACGTCCGAACGTTGCTGCGGTCACTATCGCAATCGGCAGGAAGGAGAGTACGGCGAGCGATAACGAGGGGCTTATCGAGAGCATCAGCCCCATCCCCCCGAGCAGAGTTACCCCTTGGGCGAGAGTCTGGGCAACCGACTGCGATACGGTCGTCTGAACTACCGCAACATCGGAGGTGAGGCGGGATGTGATCTCGCCGGTTTTGCGGTTATCGAAGAACCGGACGGGCAGCCGCATCACCTTGCCGTAAACCGCCGTGCGGAGGTCTGCGACCACACCCTCTCCGGTCAGGTTGATGTAGTAGGAGCGCAGGAAACTGAACGCAGCTTGTGCGGCGAATACCCCCAGCAAGAGCAGGGCGACCCGGTCAAGCTCGGCGGTGCTGGTGGCATTTGAGATGGACTGATCGACGAGATCCCCGACGATTTTCGGGAAGACCAGCCCGAGCCCACTGGCGATGAGCGTGCCGAAGGTAGCCGTCGCCAGGTACTTCCGATAGGGTCGGACGAAAGCCATGAGTCGAGCGATCTCTTGCAGCGCCTGCCGGTCGATGCGGGGACGCTCGTCGTTCGGGGACGTTCGACGGGGGGAGCGGAACATGCGGCGATGCTAGATGCCCCAGCGAGACACGGCGAAGCGGACGGCCAGAAAGGGGAGACGAGTCAGAATGCCGCGCCCCACGCAATCGAGATCGTTCGCCCGGGAGGCCGGCACGTCGATGTGCCGTAGGGCAGGGCGTAGACCGCCCGGTGATAACCCTGCTGGTGACCACGGGCGTTTTCTGAGCCAAATTGGTAGACTGGCCTGGCAGGCTCATGGGAGGGACTGATGCAGCACCATATCGTGGCGCGTTTTCAGAATGGAACGGTCGTTAAGGGCTTTTCGTCGGATTTTGTTCCGAGCCGGGAGCGGTTTCACGTCCACCGGATAGATCGCGATGAGGTGGAAGCCGTCGATGTCGAGGACCTAAAAGGTGTGTTTTTTGTGAACAGCTTCGAGGGTAACCCCGATGCCCGGGGCCGTGCCGACTTGGAACGCTTTGGGTTGGGTAAGAAGATCAAGGTTGATTTCAAAGACGGCGAGACCATGTTCGGCTACACCACGGGCTATTCACCGGATCGCCAGGCCTTTTTTGTGTTCCCGGCTGACCCCGAAGGCAATAATGATCGGGTGTACGTCGTGGCCTCGGCCACGGCCGACGTTGCGTTCGTCTAGCGGCACCTCGGTTCTGGCTAGCCGCCCAGTTGTGTCAATGCACTACGCAGGGCCACCAGGCCTTCGCGCAGCGATTCAGCGAACGCGGCGAGCTCGGTTCCGGCGACGTCGATCTGCACCGGGACCCGCAGCGAGATAGGTACTTCAACATCGATCGGGATGGTTTCATCGACGGCGATTGGAACCTCGAGATCCACAGGAATGACAATATCCACCGGTACCGAGATGTCGAGCGGGATCACGCTCCCCAGTGGGCCGTCAATGGTGATCGTCGTTTCGATCGTCTGGTTGATCGGGAAGTTCGTTTTGATCGGAACGATCAGTTCCCGCTGAAGCAGAAACTCGGTTTGAATCGGCACGGACTCATCGAACGTAATGTCCATGGTGATGGTCGACGTGGCGAAGGCCTCCAAGCCGGTGATGGCTTCATCCAGCGATGCACTAGTGCCGGGACCGAGATTGCCAAGGGCTGATTCGAAGATACCAAGTTGCGCCAGCGCGAACGCGGCACCAGATTCAACCTCGATGAGTTGTTCGCTGAGTTCGTCGACTCGTCGCTCGGCCTGGCGAACCCGACCAAACAAGACTGCCCCGAAGATCAACGATAGGACGAGTGCCGCGGATACTGCGATGTAAGCCTGCTTCATACGGTCCCTCTGGTCTGGTACCAGGATCGTAGACAGGGTGACCCGATATGGAAGCTCCTATGGGGAACAAACCGGTCCGGCCTAGAGTTGCAGGATGTACCTACCAGTCGTGGAGACACCGTGCCTGCAGTAACCGTCGACGATTTCCTCACCTTGTCAAGACTGCCGTCCATCCCGGTCGAGGCTGTACCGAGGCCGGTTCGATCTATTACAACCGCCCCGAGCGGTTTCGAGGGCGAAGGCTTTCCCGTCTACCGGGCCTTCCAGGGTGTCGATCAGGCTGATCTTGATCCGTTCGTTCACCTCGATCAGATGGGAGAGGTCGAATACGCACCAGGCGAGCCGAAGGGCACGCCGTGGCATCCGCACCGCGGCTTTGAGACGGTGACGTACATGATCGATGGAACCATGGAACACCAGGACACCCACGGCGGGGGCGGCGTCATCAGCAATGGAGATACGCAATGGATGACCGCTGGGTCTGGACTTCTGCACATTGAAACCCCGCCCGAACAGCTGGTCATGTCCGGAGGGCTATTCCACGGATTCCAGCTTTGGGTCAACCTGCCATCGGCCGACAAGTTTATTGACCCTCAGTATCAGGATCTGCGGGGCGGTGATGTCGCACTGCTGGCGTCGCGCGACGGCGGGGCCATCATCAGATTGATCGCCGGTGACATCGGCGACGTCAAGGGTCCAGGCTCGACGCATACGCCGATCACCATGGCCCACTGCACGCTGCGTCCTGGCTCCCGCATCGAGGTCCCGTGGCGCCCAGACTTCAACGCGCTCGCCTATGTCTTGAACGGAAAAGGGAAGGTCGGGATTGAGGGCCGGCCGATCGGCAGTGCCCAGCTCGCCTTGTTCGGCCCAGGCGACTCGGTGGTTGTCACGGCTGATGAAACCCAAGAGAGCCGGAGTCCCGATATGGACGTGCTGCTGCTCGGCGGGAGGCCAATCCGTGAGCCAGTCGCCTGGAGTGGGCCGTTCGTGATGAATACCCACGATGAGCTGGTAACCGCCTATGCGGACTATGAAGCCGGCCGGCTAGGCGTCATCCCCACCAAGAGCTAGCCGCGTCCGGGTGGCCGGTTAACGAACGAACGGTGGGATCCCACTGCGAGCCCACCGTTCGTTGTCGTCGATCGTCTGGTTATTGGAATGAACGCTTGCCGTGGTCCCAGGTCAGTCCAGTCCAGTTGGATCC